>JBEEMX010000188.1:0-6451 GCA_041192465.1 Pseudomonadota bacterium
GTGATGCTCAAGCGCGGCCATGTGCGCCACCAGATTCCGTTTGCTCTGCGCGCGGACGAGGTGGTTGCATCCGCGGTCCTCAAGCTCGATCTGGCGCAGTCACCGATGCTGGCTGGGCGCGCCGGGGCGCTGGAGGTGCGGCTGAATGGTGAACTCGTGAGCCGCCTGGATCCATCCACCGCCGCGGGCAATGGCAGCCGCGGTGTCAGCCACACGGTCCCGATCGACCCGCGCCTGGTGCTCGACCAGAACGAGCTGACCGTGCAGTTTGCCGAACCGGTGGACTGCGCCTCCGCGGACAGTGCCAGCCTCTGGGCGCAGATCGCCCCAACCTCGACGCTGAACCTGGTGATGACACCGTTGCCGCTGGCCGATGACCTGTCGCTGTTGCCCGCGCCATTTTTCGATCCCCGCGATCCACGCCGCAACGCATTGACCCTGGTGCTTTCGCCACGCGCCAGCGAGGCCACGCTGCAGGCTGCCGGCACGGTGGCCTCATGGTTCGGTGCGCTGTCGGCCTACCGCGGCGTGCGCATCCAGGCGCGTGACCGCCTGCCAGGCGGCAACGCGATCGTGCTGGCCACACCCGAAGACGCGCCACCCGGTGTGGTCTTGCCCTTGCCACCCATCGGGGGCGCCTCGGTGACGCTGGCCGCGCACCCGGACTACCCCCAGTACAAGGTGCTCTACCTGCTCGGCCGCGACGGCCCGGAGCTGCGCCGCGCCGCCGATGCCCTCGTGCGCGGCCAGTTGCCCGGCCATGGCAGCAGCGCGCTGATCGACCGCCTGACCGAGACCGCCCCTCGCCTCGCCTGGGACGCCCCCAACTGGACACCCACCCACCGCCCAGTGCGTCTGGACGAGCTGGTCTCCACCGCCTCGTTGACCGCCCGCGACGCCCGGCCACTGGCAGTGAGCGTACCGATGCGCCTGCCACCCGATCTGTTTGCGTGGCGCGAACGCAAGGTGCAGATCGATCTGCGCGTACGCTACGAGGCGCGCCCCGACGATGCCCCCGCCACGCTGCGCGTGCGCTTCAACGGCGAGAACCAGCTCAACGAACTGCTTGATCCGGGTGCATCCGGGCGTTGGTTCGACAACCTCCAGCGCAGCATCCGCGGCGAACGCGACGAGGCCCTGACGCGCTCGGTGCGCCGCAACCTGCACATCCCGGTTGCCGCACTCGGCACGCAGTCCTACGCCCGCATGGACCTGACGCTGCAACCCGGCAGCGCCGACGACGCCTCCGAGTGCCAGCGCGAAAGCCGCATCGATGCTGCGCTGGACCGCCCGCGCGGCGTGGTCGATGGCGCCTCCACCATCGATTTCTCGGGCGCGCCCCACTTCCTGCCGATGCCGGACCTTGCCGCCTTCGCCAACACCTCCCACCCCTACACCCGGCTGGCCGATCTGGCAGAAACCGCCGTGGTCCTGCCCGACCAGCCTTCACGCGAAGATCTGGACGCCTTCCTGACCCTGATGGGCCGGGCAGGCGAGGCCACCGGCCTGTCGGCGCGGCTGATCCGGGTGGTACACGCCCGCAGCGTGGGACAGGTGGCCGACCGCGACCTGATCGTCATCGGCAGCGCAGGCAACCAGCGCCTGTTCGCGGACTGGGCCAGCGCGATGCCCTTCCGGGATCTGGCCGCAGTCCACGCCGCCACGTTGGCTGCACCGAAGACCCCCCAGTCGATCGCGGGCCTGTCCCCAGCGGACTGGGCGCTGCCGGACAGCCTGCGCTGGCTGCGCACGCTCTGGCAGCGCGAGGCGCTTGCGCCGCAGGAAACGCTCGCCTTCCGCGGCACGGATCCGCAGGCGGCGCTGGTTGGTTTCGAATCGCCGCTGGCGAGCAACCGCAGCGTGGTCGGTTTGATGGCCACCACCCCTGTCGCGCTGTCCTTCGTCACCGACGCCCTGCTCGACAGCGGGCGCCTGGCACAGATCCACGGCCACACCACGCTGTTCGACGAGTCTGGTCGCATCACCACCTTCAGCGCCGAGCCGACCTACGCCAGCGGTGATTTGCCCTGGCTGAGCTGGATTCGCTGGAAGCTTTCAGACCGCCCGGTGCTGCTGTGGGCGGTGCTGATGCTGGGGATCCTGGTGCTGTCCGCGGTGCTCTACGTGCTGCTCCAGCGCCATGCCATGCGCCGCCATGCCGGGGCATCGGCCTGAACCGCTGACCAGTCCGCAGCGCAGGCGCCTGCTGCTGCGGATCGGCGCCCTGGCTGGCGGGGTGGGTGCGCTCGCGGGTACCGCGTGTGCAGCGGCTGTGGTGCCCATGTCACCCGCGCGCCGATTGGCATGCGACGACTTCGATGCCCTGTGGGCCAGCTTCGTCAGCCAGTTCCTGCAGCCCGACGGCCGGGTGCTCGACCCGGACACCGAGGCGCGCGTCAGCACCTCCGAAGGCCAGTCCTACGCGCTGTTCTTCGCGCTGGTGGCCGACGACCGCCCGCGCTTCGACCAGTTGCTGCAGTGGACGCGCCAGAACCTCTGCGGCGGCGATCTGGCCACACGCCTGCCTGCCTGGCAGTGGGGCCGTCAGCGCGACGGCCGCTGGGGCGTGCTGGATCCCAACGCCGCCAGCGACGCCGACCTCTGGCTCGCCTGGACCCTGATCGAGGCAGGTCGGCTGTGGAATGCCCCCGTGCTGGCCGCCGATGGCCGCGCACTGCTGACGCGCATCCGGGAAGAGGAAGTGGTCGAGGTGCCAGGGCTGGGCACCATGCTGCTGCCGGGGCCACAAGGCTTTGTCAGTGAAGACCGCCTGCTCTGGCGCTTCAACCCGAGCTACGCGCCACTGCACCTGCTGCGCGGGCTGGCCAGCGCCGACCCGACCGGGCCGTGGACGGTGCTGGCAGAACAGTCGGTGCGCACCCTGCCCGGCATGGCGCCGCACGGCCTTGCGCCCGACTGGGCTACCTGGTCGGTGCAGCACACGGCCCCCCTGCGCGGCCAATGGATCGCCGACACACAGCACGGTGACACCGGTAGCTACGACGCGGTCCGCTGTTACCTCTGGGCCGGCGTCGCTCCGTCCGACGACCCGCTCAAACCAGCCTTGCTGCAAGGACTGGCAGGCATGCAGCGCCACACCCGCACCGCCGCCCTGCCCGAGCGTCTGGCCACCCGCACCCCTGCCAGCGCAGATCCGGCGAGCGTGGCCCGCGGCACCGCCCCACTCGGTTTCACCGCCGCGCTGCAACCCTATCTCGCTGCGCTGGGCGACTGCACCGGTGCCCAGCATCTGGCCGCACGGCTCGCCGCCGCCTGCGCCAGCGGAACCCGACTGCGCTACTACGACCACGCCCTGGCGCTCTTCAGCAGCGGCTGGCAGCAGCAGCGCTGGCGCTGCGACCGCCACGGCCGGCTGCAGCGTGCCCCCACTCCATCGACCATTCGCTGCCCGACGCCATGACGCAACCGTTTCCACTGCCCCTGCCCTCCGCCCGCCACCTCCTGCGCCCAGTGCCGACCGTGGTCGCACTGGCCTGTCTCGGCCTGGTGACCGGACTGGCCACCACGACCGTGCAGGCGGCAGCGGCGACACCTGCCGCCGCCGCGGTGGCCGTGGCCACACCCGACACCACCCGCGCCACCACGGTGCAGCAACTGGTCGAGCAGGCACGCCACTGGCAGCAGCGCGGCCGGGCCGATCTGGCAGGCCAGACCTGGCAGAAGCTGCTCGGCGTCGATCCACGGCAGCCGGACGCGCTCTACGGCCTCGCGGCACAAAGCGTCGAGGCAGGGCGCTTCGACGAAGCCGGCTCCTACGTGAACCGGCTGCACCAGGTGCGCCCGGACCATCCGGGGCTGGGCGCGCTGGCGAAGCAGGTCCAGTCACAGACCTCGAACAAATCGCTCATCACCACCGCCCGTCAGTACGCACAGGCCGGACAAACCGAAGCCGCAGCCCGCACCTACCAGCAAGCCCTCGGCGCCCAAACCCCCGGTGACGACCTTGCGGTCGAGTACTACCAGACCCTTGGCGGCACCCGCGAAGGCTGGGACGAGGCTCGCCGTGGTCTGGAGCGCCTCAGCCAGTCGGCACCCGGTCAAACCGGCCCGGCGCTGGCCCATGCCAAGCACCTGAGTTACCGCGAACCCACCCGCCGCGACGCGATCCGCCGCCTCGCTGCCCTCGCCACCCAGGCCGACACGCCGCCGCAGATCCAGAAAGAAGCCCGCACGGCCTGGCGTCAGGCGCTGGTGTGGATGGACGCCCGCGGCCCGGACGCACCACTGATCCGCCAGTACCTGACCGGTGTCGGAGACGATGCAGAGCTGAACACCCGGCTGGCCGAACTCGGTGTACCAGGCAAGGCACGGGCGGCGACCGGCACGGCAGCCACCACGCCACGCAAGACCCCCATCACCGCCACCGCACGACCTGCACCAGGCCCATCGCCCGCCGTCCGGCAGGGCTTCGCTGCCCTCGACAGTGGCGAGGTGAAGACAGCCAAGGAACGCTTCGAGGCCATCCTCCAGCAGCGCCCAGACGAAACCGACGCACTGGCCGGCCTCGGCATCGTGCGCATGCGCGAAGACCGTTTCGCCGAAGCCGGCGAGCTGCTAGGCCGCGCCAGCGCCGCCACCAACGGCACCCGCTGGAAACCGGTCTACCGCTCGGCGATGCACTGGCAGGCAGTCCACGACAGCCAGGCCGCCCGCCAGGTCGGTGACCTCGACCGTGCCACCCGCCTCGCCAAGGGTGCGGTCGAGACCGACCCCAAGGAACCAGAAGGCCAGGTGCTGCTCGGCGATCTGCTGGCCGAGCAAGGCCAGTTCCTGGGTGCCGACGCCGCCTACCGCGAAGCACTGCGGGCCGACGCCCGCCACCCGCGCGCCAACGCCGGCCTGTTCCAGGTGCTCGGTGCCGCCGGGCGGACCGAGCCGCAGCGCACCGTGCTGCAGCGCATGGAGGCCGAGGTGCTGGCGCGCCTCGGTGGTGAACCAGGGTTGAAGGCAGGCCAGATGCGCCTCCAGGCCGATCTGGCCCAACAACGGGGTGATCTCGCTGGCGCGCAGGCGCTGCTGGAGCAGGCCGTGGCGCTGGCACCGGCTTCGCCATGGGTGCGGCTATCGCTCGGCCAGTTGCTGATGCGCCAGAACCGCGCCGACGCGGCGCGGGCGCAGATCGATGCCTTCGTGGTACCAGCCGCCCATCCGGGTGAGGCACTGCTGGCGCGCGCGCTGCTGCAAACCGAGCTGAAGGACTGGCCCGGTGCGCTGCAGAGCCTGGAACAGGTGCCGGCCCGCGAACGCAGCACCGAGATGGGCCGGCTGCAACGCCGTCTAGCCGTGCAGGCGCAGGCCGCCGAGGCCGTGGCCCAGGCCCGCACCGGTCAACGCTGGCAGGCCGAGGCACTGCTGGTGGAAGCCGAAGCCGCTGCGGGACAGGATCCCGACATGGTCGGCGCCGTGGCGAGTGCGCGGCTGGAACTGGGCGACGAGGTCCGTGCCGGGCAACTCATCCGCGCCACGCTGGCCGCACAACCGCAAGCCGGCGCAGGCTTGCGCTTGCGCCATGCCGCACTGCTGTTGCAGACGCGCCAGGACATCGAGCTGGTCGGCGTGCTGCGCCAGATCGCCGTGCAACCACTGACCGCCGGACAGCGGCGTGATTTCGACGAACTGCGCACGGCGGTTGCGCTGCGCCAGGCGGACCAGTTGCGCGAAGGCGGTGACCTCTACAACGCCTGGGAGGCACTCGCCCCGGTGCTGCAGGACCGGCCGCAAGACCCGCGGCTGCAGATGGCGCTGGCGCGGCTGCACAGCGCGGCCGGTGAACACGACCAGTCACGGGCGCTGTTCGAGGCGGTGCTGCAGCAGCGGTCGGACGACGTGGACGCCTGGCTCGGCCTGGCCGGTGCCGCCGATGCATCGAAGGACCACGACTCGGCGACGATGGCCCTGCAGGAAGCTGGCCGGCTCGCGCCCAACACGCCCGCCGTGCTCGCCCAATACGCCCGCCACCACCGCGCCATGGGCCAGTTCAGCAAAGCAACGGAGTACCTGCGCGCCGCCGTGGCCGCCGAGCAGCCGAATCGCCTGCAGTGGGGCCAGGCCCGTGCAGCCGGCAATCCTTTCGCGGCCCACGCGGCGGACGGGCGTTCACGCACGCTGCTCGCGGCGGGTGGCGTGCCGAACCGGGTGCCAGGGGGCGGCCCCGTGCCGGGTGTGCTGCCTGGTGTTGGCGTGAACATGGGGCAGGGACTCGCGAACCTGGACCAGTTGCCGCCCACGGGGGCCGGCCGCCCCAGTGCGCAGATGGACAACGCCAGCGCCGTGAACCGCTCGCTGCGCTGGCGTGACCCGGCGCCGGTGGTCGTGGCGCAGGCGCAGGCGCAGGTACCGATGCAGCAACAGATGCAGCCGCCCATGCACATGCAGGTGCAGACGCCCCGCATCCCCAAGACCCTGAGCGACGAACTCGCCGAGGTGCAGA
>JBEEMX010000189.1:0-6446 GCA_041192465.1 Pseudomonadota bacterium
AAATCCTCTCAGCAATTCCGGTGGCAATTTCGAAGGCAATTTACGCTATGTGGCAAAAGGAGTTGACTATCTCCCGGCCATCGGTGTGGGTCGTGCTACGCAGTCAGATGCGCAGACTCAGATCATCAGCGAAATCAAGGTTGTCTCCACCGATCCACCTTATTACGACAACATTGGATATGCCGATCTGTCGGACTATTTCTATGTTTGGAGTCGTCGTAGCCTAAAAAATATTTTCCCTACGCTATATGCAACGCTGGCGGTACCAAAAGCCGAGGAGCTGGTCGCATCGCCATACCGCCACGGTGGCAAGGAAAAAGCGGAGAAGTTTTTCCTTGGGGGCATGACACACGCCATGCACAACCTGTCTGCGCAGGTACATCCAGCCTTTCCCGTAACGATCTACTACGCCTTCAAGCAAAGCGAAACCAAGGGCGAAACCGGCACCGCAAGCACCGGCTGGGAGACATTTCTCCAAGCGGTGCTGGAAGCCGGTTTCGCCATCACCGGCACATGGCCGATGCGCACCGAACGGGACGCCCGCTCGATCGGCATCGGCACCAACGCCCTGGCCTCCAGCATCATCCTCGTCTGCCGCCGCCGCCCCGCAGACGCCCCCAGCGTCACCCGCCGCCAGTTCCTGCAAGCCCTCAAGGCCGAACTGCTCGACGCGCTCGCCCACCTGCAGCGCGGCAACATCGCCCCCGTCGATCTGGCCCAGGCCGCCATCGGCCCCGGCATGGCCGTCTTCACCCGCCACGCCCGCGTGCTCGACGCCGAGGGCAAGGCCATGACCGTGCGCGAAGCCCTCGCCCTCATCAACGAGACGCTCGACGAAGCCCTGGCCGCGCAGGAAGGCGACTTCGACGCCGACACCCGCTGGGCCATCACCTGGTTCGACCAGCACGGCTTCGGCGAAGGCGAGTTCGGCACCGCCAACGTGCTCGCCCAGGCCAAGAACACCGGCGTGGCCGGGCTGGAGGAAGGCGGCATCGTCAGCGCCGGCCGCGGCAAGGTCCGCCTGCTCAAGCCCGACGAACTCGCCCCCGGCTGGAACCCGCTCACCGACACCCGCCTGAGCGCCTGGGAAACCGTCCACCAGCTCATCCGCGCCCTCGAATCCGGCGGCGAATCGCTGGCCGCCGCCCGCGTGGCGCAACTGGGCGTGCGCGCCGAAGTGGCCCGCGAACTTGCCTACCGCCTCTACACCCTGTGCGAACGCCGCAAGCGCGCCGCCGAGGGCTTGAGCTACAACGCGCTGGTGCAGAGCTGGCCGGAGATCACCCGACTCGCCGCCGAGGCGCCGATGGTTCCCGCACCGATCGGGGCGGCGGCCCAGGCCGGTCTGCTCGACATGGACGACCAGGAGGCCCAGTCATGACCTTGAACATCCCCCATCCCGACCCTGCGGTGGTCTCGCCAAGCGGACAGTTGATCGTGGACCGCGAGCGCCTGTCCACCCTGTGCCGCCGACACCACATCGCCCGGCTGTCGCTGTTCGGCTCGCGCCTGAAAGGCACGGCACGGCCAGACAGCGATGTGGACCTGCTGGTGGACTTCGAGCCGGATGCGGGCATCACGCTGTTCGACATGGTGCGCATCGAGGACGAACTGGGCGAGCTGCTGGGCGGTCGCACGGTGGACCTGCGCACCGCCGCCGAACTGAGCCGCTACTTCCGCGACGAGGTGGTCAACATGGCGGTGCCGCAGTATGTCGCCGGCTGACCTGATCCGTTTGCGCCACATGGCCGAAGCAGCCGAAGCTGCGATCGGCTACTGCACCGCTCGCCAGCAGGCAGACCTGAACACCGACTCGATGCTGCGCATGGCGGTGATGCACGCCGTACAGATCGTCGGAGAAGCCGCGTCAAAGGTCAGCGAAGCCGGTCGCGCCGAGGTGCCCGGCATCGAGTGGCGGTTGATGACGGGCATGCGCAACCGACTGGTGCATGCCTACTTCGACATCGACGCCGCCATCGTCTGGCTCACCGTCACCCAGAAGCTGCCCGAACTGCTGCATGTCCTGCACGCGGTGCCGGGCGTCGCCGACAGTCCCGAATCCCCTTCCTGATCCTGAGAACCCATGGCCATCACCAACCACGAGCGCGTCGGCAAGGCGCTGGATCTGTTCCGCGCCGGACTGGCGCCGTATGTCGATCGGGAAGTCCAGCGCACGATCAAGGAGGGCACCCTCTCGATCCCGACGCTGAAGACCTTCCTCGAAGACCCGATGCTGGTCAACAAGCCCATCACCGACTACGACGCCTCGCCGCTGCTGAAGCTGATGTGGGACACCTGGAAGGAGGTGTTCAAACCGGCGCTGGGCTTCGGCAACCGCACGCTGGTGTCCGAGATCCGCGACTGGCGCAACAAATGGGCGCACCAGCAGAACTTCACCAGCGACGACACCGACCGGGCGCTGGATTCGATGGAGCGGCTGCTGACCGCCGTGTCCGCCCCGCAGTCCGAAGAGGTGCGCCGGCTGAAGCTGGAACTGCGCCGCCTCGTCACCGAGGAACAAGCCCGCAGCGAACGCCGCAAGACCGCCAGCCTGCCCCTCGAAGGCCAGCCCAATACCGCGCTGAAACCCTGGCGCGACCTCATCACCCCGCACCGCGATGTCGCCAGCGGCCGTTACCAGCAGGCCGAGTTCGCCGCCGACCTGTACCAGGTCCACATCGGCGAGGGCAGCGACGAGTACCGCAACCCGGTCGAGTTCTTCCGCCGCACCTTCCTGACCGAAAGCCTCAAGCGCCTGCTGATCGGCGGCCTGCAGCGGCTGAACGGCCAGGGCGGTGACCCGGTGGTGCAGTTGCAGACCAACTTCGGCGGCGGCAAGACGCACTCGATGCTGGCGCTGTACCACCTGTTCTCCGGCGCCAGCGCCACGGAGCTGCTCGGCGTCGAGGAGTTGATGCGGGAGGCCGGCGTGGAGCGGCTGCAGCCGGCCCGCCGCGTGGTGCTGGTGGGCAACAAGATTTCCCCCGGCAATCCGTCCGTCAAACCCGACGGCACGGTGGTCCGCACGCTGTGGGGTGAACTGGCGTGGCAGCTTGGCGGCAAGGAAGCCTTTGCCCGCGTGGCCGCTGACGACGCACACGCCACCAGCCCGGGCGACGTGCTGCGCGAGCTGTTCAACGACCACGGCCCGTGCGTGATCCTGATCGACGAATGGGTCGCCTACGCACGCCAGTTGCACGACCAGAGCGACTTGCCCGCCGGTGGCTTCGAGACCCAGTTCAGCTTTGCACAGGCGCTGACCGAATCGGCCAAGCTGGCGCGGGCCTGCCTGCTGGTGGTGTCGCTGCCGGCGTCGGACACCGCCAGCTCGCCCCACGCCCAGGCCGATGACGAGGAAGTCGGCGGTGAGCGTGGCCGCGCCGCGCTGGCCCGGCTGCGCAACGTGGTGGCCCGGCTCGAATCGACCTGGACGCCGGCCTCGGCGGAAGAAGGGTTCGAGATCGTGCGCCGACGCCTGTTCGAACCGATGCTCGACCCGGAGCACTTCAAGCAGCGTGACGTGGTGGCCCGCGCCTTTGCCGAGCTGTACCAGGCGCAGCACCAGGAGTTTCCGCCCGAGTGCCGCGACTCCGACTATGAAAAACGCCTGCGCGCCGCCTACCCGATCCACCCGGAGGTGTTCGACCGGCTCTACAAGGACTGGGGCTCGCTCGCCAAGTTCCAGCGCACCCGCGGCGTGCTGCGGCTGATGGCGGCGGTGATCCACAGCCTGTGGGAACGCGGTGACCGCAACCCGCTGATCCTGCCCGCCACGCTGCCGATCGACGACAACCGGGTGCGCGACGAGCTGACGCGCTACCTCACCGACACCTGGAAACCGATCATCGAGAGCGACGTGGACGGCCCGCAGGCGCTGCCGCTGCGCATCGACGGCGAGGTGCCGAACCTGGGCAAGCTGTCGGCCACCCGCCGCGTGGCGCGCACGATCTACCTGGGTTCTGCGCCGCTTTCGACCGCGGCCAACATGGGCTTGGAGGACCGGCGCGTCAAGCTGGGCTGCGCGATGCCCGGCGAGACCGTGGCGGTGTTCGGCGATGCGCTGCGGCGGCTGGCGGCGTCGGCGACCTACCTGTACCAGGACGGCACCCGCTACTGGTACTCGACCCAGCCCACCGTTGCCAAGCTTGCCCGCGACCGCGCCGACCAGTTGCAGCGCGAGCCGGATCGGGTCGTGATGGAGCTGGAAGCGCGTCTGCGCCGGGACACGGACCAGCGCGGCGAGTTCAGCCGCGTCCATGTGCAGCCGAACAACGGCTCGGAAGTGCCGGACGATCTGGACACCCGGCTCGTCGTGCTCGGCCCGCTGCAGCCCTATGCCAAGGGCAAGGAGAACCTGGCTGAAGTCGCGGCCAAGGCGCTGCTGGAGTCCCGCGGCAACGCGCCCCGGCAGTTCCGCAACACGCTGGTGTTCCTCGCCCCCGACCAGACCCGGTTGCAGGACCTGACCGAGGCGGTGCGCAAATACCTCGCCTGGAAGTCGATCGTCGGCGAGAAGGTCGAACTCAACCTGACCCCGAACCAGGTCAGTCAGGCGGAAACCCAGTTGAAGACGGCCGACACCACCGTGCAGGCCCGGCTACCGGAAACCTACCAGTGGCTGCTCGTCCCCAGTCAGGCGACACCGCAGACGGCGGCCATCACCTGGGAGACGCTGCGCCTGACCGGACAGGAGGCGCTGGCGGTGCGGGCGGGCAAGAAGCTGCGCTCGGAGGAATTGCTGCTGCCGGCGATGGGCGGCTCGCGGCTGCGCATGGAGATGGACCGGGTGCCACTGTGGCGTGCCAACGGCCACCATGTGCCGGTGGCGCAACTGGTGCAGGACTTCGCCAGCTACCTTTACCTGCCCAAGCTGAGCCGATCCAGCGTCATCAGCGACGCCGCACGCGGTGGCATCAGCCTGCTGACCTGGGAGCAGGACAGCTTTGCCTACGCGGACAGCTTCGACGACACCGCCAAGCCTGCGCGCTACCGAGGGCTGCGGCACAACAGCGATGTGCTGCTGACGCCGGACGACAAGGGGCTGCTCATCAAGCCGGCCGTGGCACGGGCGCAGATCGACGCCGAAGTGCCGCCCGCTCCGCCGCCCCCCGTCGCCCCCCCCCCCGGGTTGGGTGAAGGCACACCGCCCCCCTTTGGCTCACCGAGCGTCGCAGGCACGCCCACCGCACCGCCACCGCCGACAGAACGCCGGCTGCACCGCTTTCACGGCTCGGTGCTGCTCTCGCCCGAGCGGGTCGGCCGCGATGCGGCGCGGATCGCCGAGGAACTCATCGCCCACTTGGCCGGTCAGGAAGGCGCCAGCGTCACGGTCACGCTGGAGATCAGCGCCCACCTGCCGGCAGGGGCTTCCGCGTCCTTGGTGCGCACGGTGACGGAGAACGCCACGAGCTTGAAGTTCGAGTCCAAGGGCTTCGAGCAAGAGTAGTGCCACGAAGGCTACTCACGGCGCCAGCGTCAAGCGAGGTCGGTGGGTGCCGATATGCAGGTCATTGACAGGTTCCACCGCGCGTCTGCATGCCGTGCGTCCTACCCTTCCGCTGACCTGGATTGCCCACCATGACCTCCACCCCCGACACCCCGCAAAAGTACCGCCTGTTGACCCGCAGTGACATGGACGGCCTGGTCTGCGCCGTGCTGCTGCGCGAACTCGACCTGATCGACGACATCACCTTCGTCCACCCCAAGGACGTGCAGGACGGCAAGGTCGCCGTGACCGAGCGGGACATCCTCACCAACGTGCCCTACGTGCCAGGTTGCGGCATCTGCTTCGACCACCACGCCAGCGAGGCCATCCGCAACCAGGGTCGGGACACGCCGGGCCATGTGCTCCAGGCAGAGGCCAAGTCGGCGGCCCGCGTCGTGTACGACCACTTCGGCGGCAAGGCCCGCTTCCCGCGGGTCAGCGACGCGATGATGGAGGCGGTGGACAAGGCGGATTCGGCCGGCTTCAGCATCGACGACGTGCTGGAACCGAAGGGCTGGGAGCTGCTGTCCTTCCTGATGGACGCCCGCACCGGGCTGGGCCGCTTCCGCGAGTTCCGCATCTCGAACTACCAGTTGATGATGATGCTGATCGAGTGCTGCCGGGACATGCCCATCGACGAGATCCTGGCGCTGCCGGACGTGCATGAACGCATCGAGCTGTTCTTCGCCCAGCATGCCTTGTTCCGCGACCAGATCCGGCGCGTCGCCCAGGTGCAGGACAACCTCGTGGTGCTGGACCTGCGCGACGAGGAGACCATCTACGCGGGCAACCGCTTCGTGGTCTACGCGATGTTCCCGCAGTGCGACATCTCGATGCACGTCCTGTGGGGCCGCGAGAAGCTGAACACCGTCTACACCGTGGGCAAGTCCATCTTCGGTACGCGCAACCGCATGGACATCGGCGCCTTGATGCTGGAGCACGGCGGCGGCGGTCACCACGC
>JBEEMX010000190.1:0-6397 GCA_041192465.1 Pseudomonadota bacterium
GGGCTGCTGCTGCTGCGCTTCGCCGACCGGGTCGGCAAGGGCCTGCGCACCTCGCCGCGCGACGCCCTGCTGGCCGCGAGTGTCGGGCCGGACCGGCGCGGCCTCGCCTTCGGGCTGCACCGGGCGATGGACAACGCGGGCGCCGTCATCGGGCCGCTGCTGGCTGCCGCGCTGCTCGGGTCAGGCATGGCGCTGCAGGACGTGTTCGTGTGGTCGGTCGTGCCGGCGGCGCTGTGTCTGGCACTGGCGCTGTGCCTGCGGGAACCGGCGGTGCGGCCCGCCGTCACCCGCCCGCCCTTCGACTGGCGGATGCGCGACCTGCCCCTCGCGCTGCGGCGCTATCTGGTGGTGGTCGCGCTGTTCACGCTGGGCAACTCGTCCAATATGTTCCTGCTGCTGCGCGCGCGAGAACTCGGCCTGCCGCAGGCACAGGTGCCGCTGCTGTGGGCCGGACTCTCGGCGGTAGCGATGGTGCTGGCCACGCCGCTATCGGCGCTGTCCGATCGCTTCGGGCGGATACGGCTGCTGGTGGGTGGCTATCTGGCCTATGCCGCGGTATACGCCGTGCTGGGCCGCTTGACCCACGCCGGCCCGGCCCTCTACGCCGCCTTCGCCGCCTATGGCGTGTTTCTGGCAGCGACAGAAGGGGTCGAAAAAGCGATGGTGGCCGACCTCGCGCCCGCCGACCGCCAAGGCACCGCCTTCGGCTGGTTCAACCTGACGGCGGGACTGGTGCTGCTGCCAGCCTCGCTGGTGTTCGGCGCGGTCTATGCGTCGGCGGGGCCGGGCGCGGCGTTTGGCTTGTCGGCGGCCTGTGCATTGCTGGCGGCCGGGCTGCTGCTGTGGTGGGTGCGACCGGCAGTGGCCAGCTCACGCAGCGAGCGGCAGTGAGTCCGGGTCCGGGCTGGTCAGCCGCGCCCGCACCACCAGCGCCTCGGTACAGCCCAACACCCGCCCCTCCATCACCACCGGCACGGGCACATCCATCAGCGTCAACAGGGTCGGCGCCACGTCAAGATTGGTGCAGTCGGGCAATTGCACCCCACAGCGCACCTCGGCGCCGTAAAACGCCAGCAGCCCGTCGATGTGGTGCATGCCCTGCTTGACTGTAGGCGCATCGATCGCCATCAGCGACTCCATCGGATACCCCTTCGGGTCAGCCCCTGCCGCCTGTGGGAAACAGTAGCGCCAATCCCGGCCGTCCTGTGTCAGGCCGAGCGGTGTCACAGTCAGGATGGACTCGGTTTCCTGCACCACGAACGACGCCTCACGCTGTTCGGCATGGTCACCCCGCTGTCGATAAGCAGTTTCGAAAGCCGTTCTCACCGCGAGACGACGCACCGGATCCTCGATGCGCAGATTCCACTGTGGAACCATCGTCGGCACCACATCGGAAATGCCATCGCGACCGACCACCGCCAGCACGGCCTCGATATCGCGGATGCGCACGATGACCTTGCCTGCCCGGTACACATCGCTCACATACGGCTGCTGGCCCATGCTGGACGCAACCACGAGCACGGTATCCCGCTCCAGCAAATTCATCGCCCGCCCGATCAGTTCGTCGCACAGCCGATACCCTTCCGGCACGGCCTCACCATATTCCTTGCGCTCTTTCGGCGAGGATTTGACGGGGAACACTTTGTCATCCCAGGCACGCCAGTAATGGTGCATGAAATGGGCGGCGTGGTTGCTGTGCCAGGTGGCAAAATCCGGGCGCTCCTTGCGGTACAGGGAGGCAAAGATGTCGAAATTGAGGCGCGGCTGCAAGCACACCCGGCGCCAGCGTTGCCCGGACTGCAGCCGCTCGCGCACCAGTTGCGTCGCAACATGTGCCATGGTGCCCAGACTGAGGCCCAAGCCAATCAGCGCCGCAGCCGTTCCGGCATTTTCAGCGAGAGTAGGCGCTCGCATTGTCTTGTTGTGGACCTGGGTGTAGCGTCGGTTGACCGCCTGTACAGGCGCCAACCGCGGTGGGTGGGTCTCATTGCCTGGCGCAAACGGTCCGGGCACGACAAACCCGTTGACTGGAGGCGGCGGATAAGAACTGATGCTACCGAACACCCCCACCTTGCGCCCTGCATCGGCGACATATTGCCAAGTACGCGGGGCGCTGATCGAATCCGAAGACTGTTCCAGTACAGAAGCCCCATGAACGGCAGGAGAAACGCCCGTATGCAAAGTCACCCAGGTGATCCACGGATCCAGCAACGGAGAACGCTCGACCGCAGATTGGATCGCCCATGCGCCCTGTTTTTTCAGTTTTTCGAAATTAGGCAAAAAACCCGTGCCGCGTTGCTCGATCAACTGGTCGATAACATGCCAGTTGATTTCATTCAATTCAAGCAGCAATACTTTTTTAGCGACACCCATGTCACCCCCTCGGGAACAAGACCTGATGTAAGCATTTAATACGCAACCCGACAGATTGACCAGTGGCATTTGTCACTATATAGGGGTTTGTTTGCGATTTACTGTCAAATCAATTGCAGGCCGTCGAATCTGGCACGCGACGTGGGCCACGACTGGGCCAGTTCACACGCCCAGGCAGCGGAACATCATGGTCTAGAACGGCGCGTTTTTGGCGCTGCAACACGGTACGCTGAGGTCCGACCGATCCCTGAAGCCCATGCCTCGAAATCTGCCCTGGAATCCACCATGACATCAATCACATTCTGGTCTGAACTGTCAACCCCGCTCCAGACCATGGTTCTGGCCTGTTCCGAGGCCGGATTACGCGGGGCCTGGTTCGTCGGACAGCGCCATTTCGCCGGACCTGCACCCGACTGGCAACGCGATGACCAGCACCCGCTGCTACAGGCCGCCGCGGTGCAACTGACCGACTGGTACGCCGGCCGCCGCCGTGGATTCACCCTCCCGCTCGCCCCGAATGGCACGCCGTTCCAGCAATCGGTCTGGGCCGAACTCGCCCGCATCGCGCATGGCCAAACGCGCACCTATGGTGAGGTGGCCGCGTCGCTCGGCCGTCCGTCAGCCTCGCGGGCCGTGGGCGCCGCGACCGGGCGCAACCCGCTGTCGATCCTCATCCCCTGCCACCGCCTCGTCGGCCGAGACGGCTCGCTCACCGGCTACGCAGGCGGCCTGGACCGCAAGCGGGCACTGCTGGCGTTCGAGTCGGGAACACCAGGAGCCGCCTTTGAAACCGCGTGACTTCGCCGATCTCACTCTGCTCGCCGCGCTCTGGGGCGGATCCTTCCTGTTCATGCGCTACGCCGCACCGGCCTTCGGCGCGCTGCCGCTGATGTGGCTGCGCGTAGCGATCGCCACCGTCTGCCTCCTGCCGCTGCTCGTCTGGCGTGGCCAAGTGGGGGCGCTGCGCGAGCGCATCGGCGTGGTGACGGTCATGGGTCTGTTCAACAGTGCGATCCCATTTGTGCTCATCGCCTGGGCTACGTTGTCGATCACCGCCGGATTGGCGTCGATCCTGAATGCGACGGTGCCGATCATGACCGCGCTGATCGGCGCCGTCTGGCTGCGCGATCGACTGGGTGCGGGGCGCGCAGCGGGGCTGGTGATCGGCATGGCGGGGGTCGTGCTGCTGGCCGCAGACAAAGCGGACTTCAAGCCGGGTGGATCCGGATGGGCGCTGCTGGCGATGGTGGCGGCGACCGCCTGCTACGGCTTCGCCGCGAACGTCACCAAGCGGTACCTGACGGGTGTGCCCCCGATGGTCAACGCCGCCGGCTCGCAGACCGTTTCAGCCGTCGCGTTGACGCCGTTCGCGCTGTGGACCTGGCCGGCGCAGACGCCAGGTGCGCTCGCCTGGGGCGCTGCCGTGGCACTCGGGATCGGCTGCACCGCCGTGGCCTACGTGCTCTTCTTCCGGTTGATCGAGCGGATCGGTGCCTCGCGGGCGGTGACCGTGACCTTCCTCGTCCCAGTGTTCGGCACGCTGTGGGGCGCGCTGTTCCTGGGCGAATCGGTGACGCTGCCGATGCTGCTTGGCGGGGCGGTGGTGCTGGTCGGGACGGGGCTGTCCACCGGGGTCATTCGGTGGCCATGGCGGGGTTAATTAAGTTTCAATTTATTACAAATTAACCGATTGAGTTGTCAAAAAGACACTAATCAATCGACTTGAACGATTAGCCATTCAAACAGTTTTTTAGATTGCTGATCGTTCGTTCATTCCAAAGAAAATCCGTGGATGAACGACAGCCTCACCACACTGCTCCAGCACTTCCCACTGAAAGTCGGCCCGATACGTCCAACGCTGCTGTCGGCACCGAGCACCCCTGGGATCGACCTCCCCCAATGCGCTGGCTGGTTGCACCTGCTGCTGCGGGGGCCCGTGCAGATCGAGCCTCACCAATCCCTGCTGCAGCCCACCCTGCTCTGGCTGCCGGCACACACGGCCCACACGCTGCGCGCCCTGAGCGACGGCGGCACCACACTGCTGAGCGCACCCGTGCGCTTCGGCGATCCGGCATTGAACCCACTGATCGGCGCCATGCCGCCACTGCGCGTGGTAACGCAACGCGAGATGCCCCGCCCGATGGCTGCCGCGTGGGCGCTGCTGGTCAGCGAATACGAGACCGCTGCCAGCGCGCACGGTGAGGTGTTGACACGGCTGGCCGAGGTGCTGCTGCTGCAGGTGCTGCGCCAGACGGTCGAGCAGGCGTGCGGGCAGGTTGGTTTGCTCGGCGCGCTGTCGGACGAGCGGCTGCGGTGCGTGCTGGACGCCATCCACACCCGCCCCGGCGAGCCGTGGACGCTGCAGACGCTGGCGGCCGAAGCGCGCTGGTCGCGCACGATGCTGGCGACACGGTTTCGGGCGGCGGTCGGTGTACCGCCGGGCGACTACCTGACCGACTGGCGGCTGCGCGTGGCGCGAATACGGCTGGCCGAGGGGTGGGCGGTGAAGGACGTGGCCGAGGCGATAGGCTACACGTCCGCCGCGGCACTGACCCGCGTATTCACCCAGCGGCTAGGATTCCCGCCTACGCATTGGCGCTCGGCCGGGCATGGATCCGATCCCGCCAGTCCTGCAAGTGCATCAGCCCAGCATCGCTCGGCCGGAACTTCATCAGCCCGCGCGCGAACTCGATCGCGCAGAACGCCGTGATGTCCGCAATGGTGAACCGCTCCCCCGCCCAGTACGGCCGCGACGCCAGTTCCGCATCGAACACGCGCAGCAGCTCGGGCAGCTTGGCCCCTTGCGACTGGCCGTACTCGGGAAACTGCGGCTGCTCCAGTGGCGCGAGGCCAGGGTGTACATGGCGGATCCAGTGTGCGATCGGCAGCAGCACGTAGAACTCGGCGCGCCGGTCGTGCATCTCGATGAAGGCCCGCTCATCCGCATCCGTGCCCATCAGGTTCGGCTCGGGATGCTGGCCCTCGAACCAGGTGCAGATGGCGCGGGTTTCACCCAGAAAACGCCCGTCGTCGAGTTCCAGCACGGGCACGCGGGACAAGGGGTTCTTGGCAAGAAACGCCGGCGTGCGGTGCTCCTGCGTGTTGATCGCCACCGAGACGGTTTCGATCGACACGCCCTTCTCGGCGAGGAACATCTGGACGCGGCGCGGGTTCGGGGCGCGGGGGGCGATGTGCAGTTTCACGTGGAACACTCCGGTCGTTCATGGATGGAACGCGCCACCCGACGCAGCGCGACTCCTGCAGCATGGCGCAGATTCAGCCGGGCCGCGTCAGGTCTTCCATGCGGGCGAGCCAGTGCAGCGCGTGTTCGCGGTGATCGCCGCACATCTCCGCGCCCGGTTTCAGCCCACCGCACACCGCGGGCCGCTCCGGCTGACCGAAGATCCGGCAGCGCAGATCCTCATCGAGCTGGACGCAAGGCACACCCGCCGGCTTGCCGTTCGGCATCCCCGGAATCGGGCTGGAGATCGAGGGCGCGATGCAGCAGGCAGCGCAGCGGGGACGGCATTCCATGGTGGACCGATCGTGCCACACTGACCGCCTCCCAGACCTGCCGCGGCTCGTCCGCTGTTCCACGTGAAACACCCCCAATACAACCCCGCCCTCGACAACCCGCCACTGACCGAAGCGGAGATGGACGAACTCGACCAGTTGCTGCTGTCGGCCGGGTCGGACGAGTCGGTCATGGACATGGAAAGCCTCGACGGCTACCTCACCGCCCTGCTGCTGACGCCGACGCTGCCCGACGCCGATGTCTGGGTACCCGGCCTGTGGAACAGCGACGATCCGGAAAGTTCGCCCTTCGCCAGCGGCAAGCAGACCAAGCGCGTCGTGCAGCTCGCGTTGCGCCACCTCGCCTCGATCGACCGGCAGCTGAAGGAAGGTCCGGACACGCTGGAGCCGTTGTTCGGCATCGCCGAGATCCCCGGCAGCGACGACGCCTCGGACGTGGTGGTCGATGCGGAGCCGTGGTGCATCGGTTTCCTGCACGCTGCGGCGCTGA
>JBEEMX010000191.1:0-6397 GCA_041192465.1 Pseudomonadota bacterium
GGCCTCGCACGACGACACGACGGCGGTGCATGTCGATGAGGCCCACCACCTCGGCGCCATGATCTGCGAATTCCCGACCACGCTCGACGCCGCCCGCCGCGCCCGCACCCACGGCCTGCTGACGCTGGCAGGTGCGCCCAATGTGCTGCGGGGCACCTCGCACGCCGGCAATGTGGCGGCGGTGACACTGGTGCGGGAAGGCGTGCTGGACGCGCTGTCGTCCGACTACCTGCCGTCCAGCCTGCTGGCGGCGGCATGGCAGCTCGCCGACGAGGGCTTGCTCGACCTGCCCGCGGCGGTCCGGCTGGTCACCCTCCAGCCCGCCCGCGCGGCTGGTCTGGACGATCGGGGCGCGCTGGCCGTGGGCTTGCGGGCGGATCTGGTGCGTGTGCGCACAGTCGCCGGACACCCGGTGGTGCGCGGCGTCTGGAACACCGGTCGCCGGGTGGTCTGATCCAGTCAAGGTGCAAGGGCGGGAGGATTGCCCCGCGTCCCTTGACAACTGTGTCACGGAACCCGAAGGTGTCGGACTGCACACCGCCACATCCGAGGGGAACCTGTCCATGCCGCACCACCCATTGCCCCGCCGACGCTGGGCCGCCCGCACCGCCACGGGCCTGCTGCTGAGCGCCTTGCTGGGCGGCCTGCTCAGCGGCTGCGGCACACGCGACGACACCGACACCAGCAGCGGCGCCACCACCGGCACGCTGCGCCTCGTCAACGCCACCACCCAGCGCGCTGCGGTCGGCCTGCTCGTCGATGACCTGCCGCGCGAAACCGGCATCGAGCGCGACGCCGCCAGCGCCACCTACCGCGTCACCGCCGGCAGCCACACCATCGCCCTGGCCAACAGCAGCGGCAGCGCCCTGGCCAGCACCACGCCCACCGTCGCCGCCGGCAGTGCCACCACGCTGGTGGCCTGGACGGGCGACAACAACGTGGTCAGGTACCTCAGCCTCAACGACCTCGAAGCCGTGCCCGCCAGCGGCCGCGCCAAGCTGCTGGTCTTCCACGCCGCCCGCGACGCCGGCGCGCTCGATGTCCACCTGACCCCCGCCGCCGAAGCCCTGAGCGACGCGCCGCTGCTGGGCAACGTCGGCCCCGGCAACGGCAGCAGCGGCTACTCGACCGTCAACGCCGGCAGCCACCGCCTGCGCCTGCTGAAAGCCGGGAGCGTGCTGGCCAGCGACGTGCGGCTCGACACCACCGTGACCTTGCCGGATGCCGGGATCGTGGCCCTCGTGGTCACGCCGAGCACGGGTGGCGTGCTGGCCCATGCGCTGCTGCTGCAACCCGCCAAGGCGGTGGCGGCACTGACGAATGCGCAGGCCCGTGTGCGCGTGGTCAGCGCGTTGCCGACCAACCTGGCCGTCGCCGGGGCGATCAATGGCACCAGCCTGCCCCTGCTGGGCGGCTCGCCCGCCGTGGGCAGCTACGCGCTGGTCCCCGCCGGCACATCCACGCCACAAATCACCGTCAACGGCGGCACGCTCACCGCCGCCGCCTGGACTGCCGCACCGGGCAGCGACAACACCCTGTTCGTCTGGGGCACGGCCGCAGCCGCGCAGTTCACGGTCTTCAGCGACGACAACCGCCTGCCCGCCAGCACCAGTGCCAGCCGCATCCGGCTGCTGCACGGTCTGGCCGACATCCCGGCGGACCTGACGCTCAACGTTGCGGGGGCTGCAGTCGCCACCGCCAGCCAAGGGGCGTTCTCGCCTGCCACCTCGGTGTCCGCCGTCAACGACACCACCGTGTCCGCCACGCACAGCCTCACCGCCGCCAGCGTCTACCAGCTCACCGGCAAGACGCTCGACGCGGGCGGCGTCTACAGCGTGTTCCTGCTGGGCGACAGCCGGCAGGCGTCCGGCAACGGACTCATCAGCACGGTGTTCAAGGAACGCTGAGCCGCCGGGAGCCGCTCAGGCAGAGCGGCTGGCCGCGACCGCTGCTTCCAGCGCGTTGACGAACACCTCGGCCACGTCGAAGCCGGTCTGCTGCTGGATCTCCTGGAAGCAGGTCGGGCTGGTGACGTTGATCTCGGTGACGCACTCGCCGATCACGTCCAGCCCGATCAGCAGCAGCCCGCGGGCGGCGAGGACCGGCCCCAGCGTCTCGGCGATCTCGCGGTCGCGTGCCGACAGCGGCTGCGCGACGCCCTTGCCGCCCGCGGCCAGATTGCCGCGCACCTCGGAGCCTTGCGGAATGCGCGCCAGACAGTACGGCACGGGCACGCCCGCGATGATCAGGATGCGCTTGTCGCCGTGGACGATCTCGGGCAGGAAGCGTTGCACCATCACCGTGGTGCTGCCGTCCCGGGTCAGCGTCTCGGTGATGGAGCCGAGGTTCAGGCCGTCCGGGCCGACGCGGAAGATGCCCATGCCGCCCATGCCGTCGAGGGGCTTGAGGATGATGTCGCCATGCTCGGCGTGGAAGGCGCGCACGGCTTCGGCTTCCCGCGTCACCAGCGTCGGGCCGATCCACTCGGGGAATTCGAGGATGGCGAGCTTTTCCGGGTGGTCGCGCAGCGCGGAGGGCTTGTTGAAGACGCGGGCACCGTCGCGCTCGGCCTGCTGCAGCAGGTGGGTCGCGTAGATGTACTCGGCGTCGAAGGGCGGATCCTTGCGCATCAGCACCGCGTCGGTGTCGGCCAGCGCCTGCTCGCCTTCGGCGACGACGGCGAACCAGTCCGCCTGCTCGCGCCCGGTCAGCACGATGGTGCGGCAACGGCGCGCCACGACCCGGCTGCCGCGCACCCAGACCAGGTCGCGTGGTTCGCAGACCTGCAGCGTGTGGCCGCGCCGCGCTGCCTCGCGCATCACCGCGAAGGTGGTGTCCTTGTGTGTCTTGAAGGACTCGATCGGATCGGCGACGAACAGCAGCTTCATGGTGGTCAGGGCCAGCGCAAGGCCCGGCAGTTCAGGGGGTCGCGCAGTGTTGCACAGGCCCGCCAACCCCGTTGACCGGGCGGTCGGATCGGCTCAGATCGGCTCGGTGATGAAGGCGATGCGGCTCAGCCCGACCTGCTGCAACTGCCCGATCAGCTCGGCCACGCGCCCGTAAGGCACCAGCTTGTCGGCGCGCAGCATCACCTCGGGCCGCTCGCCACCGCGGCGCTCGATCTCCTTCAACCGCTCGGCGAAGGCGGGTGGCTCCAGCCGCTCCTCGCCCCAGTAGAGCGCGCCGTTGGCCTGCAGACCGAGGCTGATCGCGGCCGGGGTTTGCTCGGTGGGCGCGGCGCCGTCGGCCTTGGGCAGGTCGAGCTTGAGGCTGGAGGTCATCAGCGGCGCCGTGATCATGAAGATCACCAGCAGCACCAGCATCACGTCGATCAGCGGCGTCATGTTGATGTCGCTGATCGGGGTCTCGGCCTTGCGGCGTTCAAGACGACCGAAGGCCATGGTCCCCGTGGTCCTTGCGGTCCTTGTTCAAGGCCATCTCGCGCAGGTCGTGCGCGAAGCCTTCCAGATCCGCCTCGCAGGCGCTGACCCACTTGCCGAACACGTTGTAGGCCAGCACGGCGGGGATCGCCACCGCCAGCCCCGCCGCCGTCATGATGAGTGCCTCGCCGACCGGGCCAGCCACCTTGTCGATGCTGACCGAGCCGGTCGCGGAGATGCCGAGCAGCGCGTGGTAGATGCCCCAGACGGTGCCGAACAGGCCGACAAACGGCGATGTGCTGCCGACCGAGGCGAGCAGCACCTGGCCCACCTGCAACTGGCCGAGAATGCGGTGCAGGGCGTCGCGCAGCAGGCGGGTCAGGCGCGATTCGGCGTCGCTGCCCGCATCGAGCGTGCCGGGAGCCGCTTGCTGGAGCAGGGCATCCAGCATCGGCACCAGCACCTGCTCGCGGTCCAGCGCGGCGAGCTGCGTGCGGCCGGTCTGCACATCCGGCGCCGCCCAGAACACCGGCACGGCCCGCACCAGATCGCGCCGCGCCCGTGTCAGCACCCACGATTTCCACAGGATCAGCACCCAGGCCGACACCGACATCGCCAGCAGCAGCGCCGCGACCGTGCGCGACACGCCGTCTCCTGCCGACCAGATCCGCGCAAGTCCGTCCATGCTGCGGGTCAGGCCAGGCCGAGCACGTCGTCCATGCCGTACAAGCCGCTCGGCTTGCCGGCCAGAAAGCGCACGGCGCGCAGGCTGCCCTGCGCGTAGGTCGCGCGGCTGCTGGACTTGTGGGTGATCTCGATGCGCTCGCCGATGCCCGCGAACAGCACGGTGTGGTCGCCGACGACATCGCCGCCACGGATGGTGGCGAAGCCGATGGTGCGCGGGTCGCGCTCGCCGGTGACGCCTTCGCGGCCGTAGACGGCACAGTCCTTGAGGTCACGGCCGAGTGCGTTCGCCACGACTTCGCCCATCTTCAGCGCGGTGCCGCTCGGGGCATCGACCTTGAAGCGGTGGTGGGCCTCGACGATCTCGATGTCATAGCCCTCGTTCAGCGCGCGCGCCGCCATGTCCAGCAGGCGCAGCACGACGTTGACGCCGACGCTCATGTTGGGCGCCATCATGACCGCCACCTCCTTGGCCGCAGCGGCAATCTCGGCCTTCTGCGCGTCGGAAAAACCGGTGGTGCCGATGACGTGTTTCACGCCCAGTGCGCGGCAGACGGCCAGATGCG
This sequence comes from Pseudomonadota bacterium, assembly GCA_041192465.1. GTDB lineage: Bacteria > Pseudomonadota > Gammaproteobacteria > Burkholderiales > Burkholderiaceae_C > Sphaerotilus. The sequence continues at coordinate 4,631 of JBEEMX010000191.1, forward strand.
CCAGCGTGCCCTCGGGACGAGTGAAATCGATCAGGCAGTCGGCGCCTTGCAGACCCGCGTGCAGGTCGGCTGTGATCGCCACGCCGCTGGCCTTGCCGAGGAAGGCAGAGGCATCCTGACCGATGGCCGGGCTGTCGGCGCGGTCCAGCGCACCAGCCAGCACGCAGTCGTCCGCGGCCATGACCGCTTCGATGAGCATGTGGCCCATGCGGCCGGTGCAACCGGCGATGGCGACGCGCAGCGGCGCAGGGTTGGACGGGGACGTGGACACGGCGGGAGCGTTCATCGGGCAGAGGTTTCCAGCGGAGGATAGGAGCGGGCCGGGCCGCTGGCTGCCGTCTGCGGCATCTGGGCGGTGCGGCTGGGCGCGGGCACGGGGATGGCGCGCAGTTGCGCTTCATCGAGTTCGAGCACGGTCTTGCGCGACTGCGGTTTGGCCGCGTCGATCGCGGCGACGAATTCACGCTCGGTCGGCACGGCATCGGCCTCGAAACGGGCCACGCGGTCGTTCTCGAAGAAGACGGTCACGCGGCGCTGCTGCGGCGCGGTGCCCTGGCGGCGGATGGTGAAGACGTAGTCCCAGCGGTTGGCGTGGAACACGTCGTTGAGCAGCGGCGCGCCCAGCAGGGTACGCACCTGGTCACCCGACAGGCCAGGGCGGAGCTGCGCCACCATGTCCTGCGTGACGACGTTGCCCTGCACGACTTCCATGCGGTAGGGCGTGATGAAACCGAGCAGCGAGCCGTCGGACGAGATGGTCGAACACCCGCCCAGCGCAGCAGCAGCCACGAGCACGAGGGACGACACGAGGGGGGGAAAGCGGGTCGGAGCAGCCATGTGGTTTTGGTGGTGGACACCGCCGGTCGCGGCACATCCCGATATGATCCGGCCATTCTAGCGAGCCACCACCCGCCGACCCGGCAATCCCATGACGAACGCCGAAGAACTCAAAAGCTCGGGCCTGAAGGCCACCCTGCCGCGCATCAAGATCCTCGAAATTTTCCAGCGGTCGCAGCAGCGGCACATGACGGCCGAAGATGTCTACAAGGTGCTGCTGCACGAAGACGCCGACATCGGGCTGGCCACGGTCTACCGCGTGCTGATGCAGTTCGAGCAAGCCGGGCTGTTGAGCCGCAACCACTTCGAGAGCGGCAAGTCGGTGTTCGAGCTGAACGAAGGCCAGCACCACGACCACCTCGTCTGCCTGGACTGCGGCCATGTGGAAGAGTTCTTCGACGCCCAGATCGAAGCCTGCCAGCATGCAATCGCCCAGGAGCGCGGTTTTTCGCTGCAGGAACACACCCTGGCGCTCTACGCCCACTGCACCAAGACCGACTGCACGCGCCGCACCGCCAAGTAGCTCCGCCGCGTCAGAGTCCCGGCTCGCCGCGGTCCATCAGGTCGCGGTGGCGCTTGATGAATTCCTTGTAGGTGTCGATGCCGCGCAGTTGCAGCACCGTGTTGCGCACCGCGGCTTCCACCAGCACCGCCAGGTTGCGCCCGGCATCGACCGCGATGATCACCTTGCGCACTGGCATCCCGAGCACCTCTTCATAGAGCGGCTCGTAGGGCAGGCGCTCGAAATCGCGCTCCAGCGTTTCCTTGCGGACCATGTGGACGATGAGCTTCAGCCGCATTTTCCGCCGCACCGCGGTCTCGCCGAAGATGGCCTTGATGTCGAGCAGGCCGATGCCGCGCACCTCCAGCAGGTTGCGCAGCAGCTCCGGGCAGCGCGCCTCGATCGCCGACTGCGACACGCGGAACAGG
>JBEEMX010000192.1:0-6303 GCA_041192465.1 Pseudomonadota bacterium
CGGCTCGCTCGTGCGGCTGTTCCAGACCGGCTACATCTACCACTACGCACTGGTCATGCTTGTCGGCGTCTTCGCGCTGATGACGTGGTTCGTGTGGCTGCATCGCTGAGCGGAGGTAACACCCCATGGCATACCTCTCTCTTGCAATCTGGATCCCCATCGCCTTCGGCGTGCTGCTGCTGGCGATCGGACGTGACGACCAACCCCAGGCGGCCCGCTGGATCGGCCTGATCGGCGCGCTGATCGGCTTCGCAGTGACGCTGCCGCTGATCGGCGGTTTCGACAGCACCACGGCTGCCCTGCAGTTCCAGGAAAACATCGCCTGGATTCCGCGCTTCAACATCCGCTACCACCTGGGTGTCGATGGCATCTCGGTGTGGTTCGTGCTGCTGACGGCCTTCATCTCGATCATCGTCGTGCTGGCTGGCTGGGAAGTCATCACCGACCGCGCGCACCAGTACATCGGGGCCTTCCTGATCATGTCGGGCCTGACGGTCGGCGTGTTCTCGGCCGCCGACGGCATGCTGTTCTACGTGTTCTTCGAAGCGACCCTGATCCCGATGTACATCATCATCGGCATCTGGGGCGGACAGCGCCGTGTCTACGCCGCGATCAAGTTCTTCCTGTACACGCTGGCCGGCTCGCTGCTGCTGCTGCTCGCGCTGATCTTCCTGTACTACAAGTCGGGGGGCAGCTTCGACATCCTGACCTGGCACAAGCTCCCGCTCCCGGCCGATGCGCAGACGATGCTGTTCTTCGCGTTCCTCGCGGCGTTTGCGGTGAAGGTGCCGATGTGGCCGGTGCATACCTGGTTGCCGGATGCCCACGTCGAAGCGCCCACAGGGGGCTCCATCGTGCTGGCGGCCATCATGCTGAAGCTCGGCGCCTACGGTTTCCTGCGCTTCTCGCTGCCGATCGCTCCGGACGCCGCGCACGAATGGTCCGGCCTGCTCGTCACGCTGTCGCTGATCGCGGTGGTCTACGTCGGGCTGGTCGCGATGGTGCAGACCGACATGAAGAAGCTGGTCGCGTATTCGTCGATTGCGCACATGGGTTTCGTCACCCTCGGCTTCTTCATCTTCAGCGAGCTGGGCATTTCCGGCGGACTGGTGCAGATGATCTCGCACGGATTCGTCTCCGGCGCGATGTTCCTGTCGATCGGTGTCCTGTACGACCGCATGCATTCGCGTGAAATTGCCTCTTACGGCGGCGTGGCCAACACGATGCCCAAGTTTGCTGCCTTCGCGGTGTTTTTCGGCATGGCCAATGCGGGCTTGCCGGGCACGGCGGGGTTCATCGGTGAGTGGATGGTGATCCTGGGTGCCGTGCAATTCAACTTCTGGATTGGCATGCTGGCGGCATCGGCACTGATCTTTGGTGCGGCTTACACGCTGTGGATGGTCAAGCGGGTCTACTTCGGCGAGATTGCCAACGACCACGTGCGTGACCTCACCGACATCAACGCCCGCGAGTACCTGCTGCTGGCCGTGCTGGCGGTCTGCACCCTTGCGATGGGCCTGTACCCCAAGCCGTTCACCGACGTGATGCACGTGTCGGTGACCGAGCTGATCCGCCACGTTGGCGTGTCGAAACTGTGATCCTGGAGCGCTGCACCCCATGACTGCAATGAATTGGCTCGCGGTGTATCCCGAGATCTTCCTGCTGGTGATGGCCTGCGTGGTCGCGCTGGCCGACCTGTTCGTCACCGACCCCAAGCGCACGCCGACCCATGTGCTGTCCCTGCTGACCCTGGTCTGCCTGGGTGCCATGCACTGGGTGTCGTTCAACGAGGGGCAGACCTACTACGCGATGAACCGCATGGTGGTCACCGACCCGATGGGTCACCTGCTGGCCCTGTTCGCAACGATCGCGGTCGCTGTGACGCTGGTCTACGCACGGCCCTACGCCGAGAGCCGCGAGATGCTCAAGGGCGAGCTGTACTCGCTCAGCCTGTTCTCGCTGCTGGGCATCTCGATCATGGTGTCGGGCAACAACCTGCTGACGCTGTACCTCGGCCTCGAAGTGATGAGCCTGTCGCTGTACTCGCTGGTCGCGCTGCGCCGTGACCATGCACAGTCCACCGAAGCGGCCATGAAGTACTTCGTGCTGGGTGCGCTGGCGTCGGGCTTCCTGCTCTACGGCATGTCGATGATGTACGGCGCCACCGGCTCGCTCGATCTGGGCAAGATCTTTGACGCCATCGGCAAGGGCGAAGTGAACCGCCAGGTGCTGGTGTTCGGGCTGGTGTTCATCGTTTCCGGTCTCGCGTTCAAGCTGGGTGCTGTGCCGTTCCATATGTGGCTGCCAGACGTGTACCAAGGCGCGCCGACCGCTGCGACGCTGCTGATCGCCGGTGCGCCGAAGATTGCGGCCTTCGGCATGACCATCCGCCTGCTGGTGGATGGCATGCTGGGCCTCGCGGTGGACTGGCAGCAGATGTTCGTCGTGCTGGCCGTGTGCTCGCTGCTGGTGGGCAACCTGGCGGCCATCGCGCAGACCAACCTCAAGCGCATGCTGGCCTACTCGACCATTGCGCAGATGGGCTTCCTTCTGCTGGGTCTGCTGGCGGGTGTGGTCAACGGCAACACGCTGTCGGCCGCCAACGCCTACAGCTCGGCCATGTTCTACATCATCACCTACGTGGTGACGACGCTGGGCACCTTTGGCCTGATCATGCTGATGGCCCGCGCCGGCTTCGAAGCGGAAGAAATCTCCGACTTGGCGGGTCTGCACCGCCGCAGCCCCGTGCTGGCGGCAGTGATGGGCATCTTCATGTTCTCGCTGGCGGGTGTGCCGCCGATGGTCGGCTTCTACGCCAAGCTGGCCGTGCTGCAGTCGCTGATCTCGACCAATGACGGCATGCACCTGCAACTGGCCATCTTCGCGGTGGTGATGTCGCTGATCGGTGCCTTCTACTACCTGCGCATCGTCAAGGTCATGTACTTCGACGAGCCGACCGACACATCCCCGATCGTCATGCCCACCGGTGCGCGCACGGTGCTGTCGCTGAACGGCGCGGCCGTCCTGATCCTTGGCATCCTGCCGGGTGGCCTGATGGCGATGTGCGCCCAAGCCATCGTCAAGGCGCTGGCGACCTGATGTCGGCGGCGGCTTCGGTCTGGCTGGTGCTGCTGCTCGCAGCCGTGCTGGCCAATCTGCCGTTCTTCAACGAACGGCTTTTTGCCTTCGGACCCAGCCAGCCACACAAGGGCGTGGCCATGCGCCTGCTGGAGCTGATGCTCTACACCGCCCTGACGATCGGGTTGGGTCGCTGGCTGGAAGGCCGCAGCAGCCAGACCGCCGCGCAAGGCTGGCAGTTCTACGCGGTGCTGGTTTGCGTGATGCTGACCTTGGCTTTTCCCGGCTTCGTGTGGCGCCATCTGCGTCGCAAGCACTGAACGCACCTGCCCATGTCGCTCCCCCTGCCTGAACTGAAGCAACTCCCTGCGGACGATGCCCACCTGCGCGAGGTCTGCGTGCAGTCGCGCGAGGTCTACCGCGGGCGTTTCCTGCAGGTGCGCCAGGACGACGTGTCTCTGCCCGACGGCAGCACCTCGTACCGCGAGTACATCGTTCACCCCGGCGCGGTGATGGTCGTGCCGGTTCTGGACGATGGGCGTCTGGTGATGGAGCGGCAATACCGCTATCCCACGCACCGTGCCTACCTGGAGTTCCCCGCCGGCAAGCTCGAAGCTGGCGAGCCGGGAATCGTCTGCGGTGTGCGCGAGCTTTTCGAGGAAACCGGATTCCGTGCTGCCGAGTGGGCGTATGCGGGCGAACTGCACAACGCGATTGCCTACTCCAGCGAGCGGATCGAGGTCTGGTTTGCGCGCGGGCTAGTCGCCGGAGAGCGGCAACTGGATGCCGGGGAGTTCCTCGACGTGTTCGTTGCGTCCGAGGAAGAACTGTCGAACTGGGTGGCCGATGGTTCCGTCACCGACGCCAAGACCATGATCGCCTTGCTCTGGCTGCAGCAATGGCGTGCCGGCCGTTGGGCTTTGACCTGGAAACCTGCGGACGCCTGGGGCTGCGACCGATAATCGTTCGGTCATGAAAGTACTCAACCTGCAGTGTGCGGCGGGCCATCCCTTCGAGGGCTGGTTCGGCTCGGAAGACGACTACCAGTCGCAGCAGTCCCGCGGACTGTTGACCTGTCCGGTCTGCGGGCATGTCGATGTCGTGCGGCTGCCGTCGGCACCCCGTCTGAATTTGTCCGGTGCCAAGGCGCCGGCATTGGTTGCGCCCGTGCCAGCAAAACCGGAGACTCCTCGGCCCACCGTGTCACTGACGCCTGAGCGCGCGCAGGCCGAGGCCGTGCTGCTGCAGGCCATGCGCCATGTGCTGGCCAACACCGAAGACGTCGGGCCGCACTTCGCCGAGGAAGTCCGCCGCATCCACCACGGCGAGATCGACCACCGCAACATCCGCGGAGAAACCACGCCCACCGAGGCGCAGGCCCTGCGCGACGAGGGGATCGAGGTCTTCCACCTGCCGATCCCCGACGGACTCAAGGGACCGTTGCAGTAGGGTCGCCGGGGTCCAGCATCCGGCCGGGGTTCATCCGCTGACCGGGATCCAGTGCCCGCTTGATCGCCCGCATCAGCGACAGCGCCACCGGTGACTTGCGCCGTGCCAGTTCCTCCCGCTTCAGTGCGCCGATGCCGTGCTCGGCCGAAATCGATCCACCGTGTGCCTGCACCGCGTCATAGACCAGCGCATTGACTGCGTGTTCGTGCCGGGCCAGAAACTCCGCGGGCGATCCGTCTGCCGGTACCTGGACGTTGTAGTGCAGATTGCCGTCACCCAGATGCCCGAAGTTGACGAGCCGCGCGCCCGGAAACGCCTGCTCCAGCGCCGCATCCGTGCTGGCGACGAACATGGGGATGCGCGAGACGGGCAGGGCGATGTCGTGCTTGATGTTCAGACCTTCCTCAGCCTGCGCCATCGAGATCGACTCGCGCAGGTGCCACATCGAGCGCGACTGCGCGACAGACGAGGCCACCGCTGCGTCCGTGATGACACCGGCCTCCAGCGCTGCTTCCAGCAGACCCTCGAAGATCGTCCGGGCATGGTCGGCGCTTTCGGCATCCGAGATTTCCAGCAACACGGTCCATGGCGCAGGCGGCAAGGGCTGCGGGATCTGCGGGAAATGCTTGCGCACCAGCGACAGTGCGCAGTCGCTGATCACCTCGAAGCCGGTCAGTGATGCAGCCGCCCGGCCCTGCGCCAGTTGCAGCAGCGCCACACACTGCACCACCGAGTCGCACGCCGCCAGCGCCGTCATCGACGCAGCCGGCTGCGGGTACAGGCGCATCACCGCCGCGGTGATCACGCCGAGCGTGCCTTCGCTGCCGATGTAGAGGTGGCGCAGATCGTAGCCGGTGTTGTCCTTGCGCAGCCCGCTCAGGCCGTCCCAGACCTGGCCATCCGGTGTCACCACCTCCAGCCCGAGGCAGAGTTCGCGCGCGTTGCCGTAGCGCAGCACCTGGGTGCCGCCAGCATTGGTCGAGAGATTGCCGCCGAGGGTGCAACTGCCTTCTGCCGCCAGACTCAGCGGCAGCAGCAGGCCAGCCGCTTCGGCCGCCTCCTGCGCCGTCTGCAGCACGCATCCGGCTTCGACCGTCATCGTCAGATTGGCCGCATCAATGGCACGCACTCGGTTCAGCCGGCCCAGGTTGAGCAGTACCTGCGTCCCCGAGTCGTCCGGCACCGAGCCGCCCACCAAACCGGTGTTGCCGCCTTGTGGCACGACCGCGGCACCGTGGCGCGCACACGCACGCAGCACCGCTGCCACCTCGGTGGTGCTGCCGGGCCGCACCACCGCCAGCGCGCGGCCATGCCAGCGTTTGCGCCAGTCGCGCTCATAGGCACCGAGATCTCCGCCCTGGAGCACATGGGCATCACCGACCGCGGCGCGCAGGTCGGTCAGCAGCGTGGAGGGCGACGGTGACAGGGTGGACATGGGCACGCTCCGTTTTCAGGCCGTGGCTGTGGCAGCCATGGCGGATGTCTGGCGACCCGCTGCGAGCCGCGCCCGGACATGCCAGGCGCAGGCCGTGAACAGCAGCACCGACAGTACGGTCTCGGCGCCCGCCAGCAGCACCTCCCGGCCCGGCGCGCTGTTGATGCGCACTGCACCTTCGGCCGCGTACAGCCACACCGCCAGGCTCAGCCAGCGGTAGGTGTAGAGCTTCATGCGCCACAGGCCGGGCAGGGCCAGCAGCAGCGGGATCACCTTGATGACCAGCGTGCCGGCGCCGGTGCGGGCCAGCGACAGCTCCCAGAGCAGGCCCAGCACGGCGA
>JBEEMX010000193.1:0-6286 GCA_041192465.1 Pseudomonadota bacterium
GTCGGAACCGGCTCGCGCCGCAGCAGCTTGCGCGCCATCGTCTTGCCCAGTCCGGCCCCCAGGCCCACCAGCAGGATGCCGGCGATCGAGCTGGTGCCCCAGCCCTGTTCAGTCAGGAAATCCAGCCCGAAGGCGCGGGCGATCAAGCCACCCGCCATGGCGCCGGCCACGAAGCCCAGCGCATCGACCAGCCCCTCACCGAGGGCATTTTTCGTTTCAATGTTCATCGTTGTCTCCTGCATCGCGTTGTTTGGTTGGTTCGTTCGTTTCAGCGGTTGCGGCTCTGCATGAACACCAGCTTCTCGAACAGGCTCAGATCCTGTTCGTTCTTCAGCAGCGCGCCCACCAGCGGCGGGATCGCGACCTTCTGGTCCGCGCTGTGCAGGGCCTCGGCCGAGATGTCTTCTGCCACCAGCAGCTTCAGCCAGTCGAGCAGCTCCGAGGTGGACGGCTTCTTCTTCAATCCCGGCAGGTTGCGCACGTCGTAGAAGTTCTTCATCGCCGCGGCGAGCAGTTCCTTCTTCAGACCGGGGAAATGCACCTCCACGATCTGGCGCATCGTCTCGGCTTCCGGGAACTTGATGTAGTGGAAGAAGCAGCGGCGCAGGAAGGCGTCGGGCAGCTCCTTCTCGTTGTTCGAGGTGATGAACACCAGCGGCCGGTGTTTCGCCCGGACCAGCTCGCGTGTCTCGTAGACGTAGAACTCCATCCGGTCGATCTCGCGCAGCAGGTCGTTCGGGAACTCGATGTCCGCCTTGTCGATCTCGTCGATCAGCAGCGCCACGGGCTGGTCCGCCGTGAACGCCTGCCACAGCGTGCCCTGGACGATGTAGTTGCGGATGTCGCGCACCTTCGCCGCACTCTCGGTGTCGCTGAGCTGGCTGTCGCGCAGGCGGCTGACGGCGTCGTACTCGTAGAGGCCCTGCTGCGCCTTGGTGGTGCTCTTGATGTGCCACTGCATCAGCGGCATGCCGAGTGCCGCGGCCACTTCCTCGGCCAGCATCGTCTTGCCGGTGCCGGGTTCGCCCTTGACGAGCAGGGGGCGCTGCAGCGTGATGGCTGCGTTGACCGCGAGCATCAGGTCCTGGGTGGCGACGTACTGGGAGGAGCCGGTGAATTTCATGCGGATCTCGGATCGGGAAGAGGGGAGCCAGGGCGGGCTGGGTGGACGGAATCAGTATATCGGCGCGCGTGCTGCCGACGCGCCTTCGGGTCGTGGACAATTCGGGCCGAGAAATCAGGGGAAAACAAGACCATGAATCTTCAACTTTGCGTGCGCGATCCTGCCGAGGCGGCCTGGGCCGTCCGGGCCGGGGCCGCAGGGGTCGAAGTGATGTCGGCTGCACCGGAGGTGATCCGGGCGGCGGTGGTGCGGCTGCGGCTGCTGCGCGATGGATTGGTGGTCGGCGCCGGCATCGGCCCGCTCGCTGCGCCGACCTTGTCTACCGTGCGCTTGCGGGTGCTGCGGGTCGCCGGCTGCGGGGTGGACCGGGTGCGTGTGCCGGTGCCGGCGCGGCCGTCGTCGGTGCTGCTGCTCACCCAGCTCGGGCAGCTCGCGCGCGAAGGCGTTCCGGTGACGCCGATGCTGCGGGTGCCGCTGGACCGCGGTGACGGCACGGCCTGGGCGCAGCACCTCAGTCTGGTGGTGCAGCAGGGGTTCAGCAGCGTGCTGCTTGACGCCCGCGGCACCGATGCGCAGGGCGCCGACCTCTGGCAGCAGCAGGTGTTGCCGGTGCGCTTGCTGGGGGCCTTCGACAGTCTGCAGCGCAGGGGCGTGCTGGTCGGGTTGATGGCCGCGCCACGCCGCGCCGATCTGCCGCAACTCCTGCGCTGGGCGCCGGACGAAGCCGTGATCGACTGTGGCTGCGAGGATCCGCGCGAGGGGCGGGTGGTCGATGCCTACCAGTTCGACCAGTGGGTCGCGGCACTGAAATCCCACCGCGCGCAGGCGACACGAACGACACGAACGACGCAGGCCGAATCGCGTGGGATCATGCTGGCATGACCTTGCTCAAACGCTTCCTCCTGGGCCTGCTGGCCGTTCTGGTGCTGCTGGCCTTCGGGCTGGTGGCGAACATGCTGCGGCAGGGGTCACGCCAGACCAGCGTGCCGCCGCTCACGCCGCTCGTGCTGGATGCCGCGCCGATCGCGGAGTCGGTCGCGGTCGCCGTGCGTGCCAGGACCGTCAGCGGTCTGCAGGATCCCGAGGGAACGGCCGCCGCCTTTGCCGCCCTGCACCAGCACCTCAAGACCCGCTATCCGCGCGTCCACGCCACGCTGGAGCGCGAGGTCGTGGGTGGCCGCAGCCTGCTCTACACCTGGCGCGGCAGCGACGCCAGCGCCCGCCCGATGGCGCTGCTGGCCCACCAGGACGTGGTGCCTCTCGCGCCCGGCACCGAGGCGCTGTGGCAACAAGGGCCGTTTTCCGGGCAGGTGCAGGACGGGATGGTCTGGGGCCGCGGCACGCTCGATGACAAGAGCAACCTGATCACCCAGATGGAAGCCGTCGAGCGGCTGCTGACCGACGGCTTCCAACCGAAGCGCACCGTCTATCTGGTGTTTGGCCATGACGAGGAAATGGGTGGCCGCGACGGCGCGCTGCAGATCGTCGCCTTGCTGAAGCAGCGCCAGGTTCGGCTGGAGTTCGTGCTGGACGAGGGGCTGGTGGTCACGGAAGGCGTGCTGGCCGGGGTGAAGGCGCCGCTGGCATTGATCGGACTGGCGGAGAAGGGGGGCGCCTCGCTGCGGCTGACGGCCAAGGTGGCGCCCGGCCATTCCTCGATGCCCCCCACCACCCCCGGCGCCAGCGCCATCGGGATGCTCAGTGCGGCGCTGACCCGCTTGGACCACACCCCGGTTCCCGGCGGCATCGGCGGTGTGGCGGCCGAGATGTTTGCCACCATCGCCCCCGAGTTGCCCCTGGCGCAGCGGTTGCCGATGGCCAATCTGTGGCTGTTCCGGCCGGTGGTGGAGCGCCTGCTGGCCAAGGGTGCGGCCACCAACGCCATGCTGCGCACCACCACGGCGCTCACCCTCGTCCACGCCGGCAACAAGGCCAACGTGCTGCCGGGCGAGGCCAGTGCGGTGGTGAACTTCCGGCTGCTGCCCGGTGACAGCACGGCGTCCGTGACCGCGCACGTCCGGCGCGTGATTGCTGACGAGCGCATCGAGATCCAGGTGCTCGACACGCCGGCCGAGCCATCCCGCGTGTCCTCGTCCACCGCGCCGGCATACCGGCTGGTGGAAACCACGGTGCGCGAGGTCTTCCCCGATGCAATGGTCGCCCCCGGCCTGGTGCTGGCCGGCACGGACTCGCGCCACTTCGAGGACATCGCCGACAACGTCTACCGCTTCATGCCGATCCGCTTCAAGCCAGACGATCTGCCGCGGGTGCATGGCACGGACGAGCGCATCGCCGTGGCGCAACTGGCCGACATGGTGCGCTTCTACCACCGGCTGCTGTCGCAGGCCACCACGCCATGACGGCCGCTGCCACTGTCGCGCTGACCGCTGCGCTGCTGGCCCCGGTCCTGACCCTGGCTGCAGCCCCGGATCTGCCCACCGCCCGCCCGGTTCCGGGGGGCATCGCGACGCTCTCGCTCGGCCCGTCCAACCAGCCGCCGACCGTGCGCCACGCGGGCGTGCCGGTGCTGGTGGTGGGGGATCCGATCGAGTGGACGGCAGTGATCGGCCTGCCCCTGGGTGCCAAGGCGGGGACAGACGAGGTCACGGTGCAGCACGAGGGCGCACCTGCGAAGCGCCAGTCCTTCACCATCGGCCCGATGCGCTACGCCGAACAGCGCCTGAATGTCGCGCCGAAGCACGTCGAACTCACCGCCGACCACCTCGCCCGCCACGAGCGCGAGCGCACGCACCAGGCCGAGGTCATCGCCACCTTCAGCGAGCCGCTGCCCGCCACGCTGCGTCTGCGCCAGCCGGTGCCGGGGCCGCGCTCCAGCTCCTTCGGGCTGCGCCGCGTGTTCAACGGCCAGTCGCGCAACCCGCACAGCGGCATGGACATCGCCGCCCCGATCGGCACCCCGGTGGTGGCCCCTGCCGCGGCGCGGGTGGCCGATGTCGGCGACTACTTCTTCAACGGCGGCACCGTCTGGCTCGACCATGGCGGCGGCCTGCTGACGATGTACTGCCACCTGTCGGCCGTGCATGTGAAAGTCGGCGATGTGGTGCGCGCCGGTGACCGCATCGCCGACGTTGGCGCCACCGGCCGCGTCACCGGGCCGCACCTGCACTGGTCGGTCAGCCTGAACCGGGCGATGGTGGACCCTGCGCTGTTCCTGGGAAATTGATGACCATGCCCGCCTCTGCCCCTGCCACCCCTGCTACCCGTCTCGTCTACTCCACCGAAGCCGGCCGTGTCTGCCCCGACTGCAGCCAGCCGGTGCTCCAGTGCGCTTGCAAGCGCCGCTCGGAGGTCTCGCTCTCCGCCGACGGCCTCGTGCGCGTTTCGCGGGAGACCAAGGGCCGCGCCGGCAAGGGCGTGACGCTGATCAAGGGACTCGGGCTGGAGGGCGACGCACTGACCGCACTCGCCAAGGCACTCAAGGCCACCTGCGGCAGCGGCGGCACAGTCAAGGACGGCGTGGTCGAGGTGCAGGGCGACCACTGCGACAAGGTGCTGGCCTACCTCGCTGCCAAGGGGTGGAAGGCCAAGCGCGCCGGGGGATAGACCGCCTTGCCTGGGAGGCCGAGGCGTGCTCAAGCGTTCATGCGTTCCAGCACGGCATCGAGACGGGGTTTCCACTGGTCGTGCCCACTGATCAGGTCCGAGCAATCAAAGTTGCGCACGCCTCGGACACGCTCTATGGGGCCGAGTCCAATCGGCTTGCTTTGCGCAGCCATGCTGGACTGGTAAAGCTTGCGCAGCGTTTCGTCCTGATTGGACAGGCCGTTGTCAATGGTGCCGCCATCCATGACCGCCTTGCGTGCGAGCACCCAATCCTGCTGGCAGTCGCGGTCCACTGCGCCGCCCAGCAGGATGGCCCGCTGTATCCGCTTCTCCTTGGGAGCGACCAGCGCCAGTGTCGTGAGTGCGTAGTGGATCGCTCTTGCACCGAGCGAGTGCCCGATGAGCGTGAAGGTCCAACCCGGCGTGCGGTGGATCACCTGGGCGAGCAGGCGACCGGTCGTCTCGGCCTTGGTCATTGCCGCAAACCATTGGGTTGCCGATCCGGCTACTATGCCCAGCGCGGCACCAGTCACCAGCGCAGCCGATGCTCCTCGCGTGTCCGTCTTGGCGCCCGCCACGGCACCCGCAACCATGCCCAAGGCTGTGCCTGCCATGGCCGAGGTGACCAGTTCTGTCCAATCGCCCGTGTCCCAGTTCAGCCGATACCACGAGTCCCGTCCATGGTCGCTATGAGGCAGGTGCTTGGCCCAGTCTTCGTTGGTACCGTTGCTCTTCGACAGGAATCCGTTGACGAAGACCAGCGCACGGCACGTGCTGCCTTCCTGCACCGTATCGATGCTGAAGCTTTCGACATCGTTGAAGACCAGATCGCTGAGCGGCGTGCTCACCGAACGCAAGATCCGTTTGACCGGCATGGCCGAGTCCCTGGCGAACAAGTTCTTGGCCAAGGCGATGGACGTGAGCTTCTGGTCCAACTGGCGGAACGACGGGATTTCATGGGTGTGCTCGGCGCACCGTTCGTCGTCCCAGCCAGGTCCACCCCGCGCCATGTGCTGGCACTGGTACCAGCGGCACGCATAGGTGTCGCGTTCGCAGTGCGCGCAGACGTAGCGGTCGCGGCGCACCCAGTTCTTTTCGAGCAAGGCGTGGTGGCTGTGCTGGTAGCACCAGGAGCAATAAGCGAACGCAATATTTTCCATATCCGGCGGCGTTGTTGGGACGGGCGAGCGGATTCTAGTGTCGTGCCAAGGGTCGGTTGACGGTGGCGGTTCGGGTTGCGCCAACCCTCCAGCGCCGCGCCGCCCGGCATTCACAGCGGTGCCATCCCGTGCCGCCGCCGCGCCCGCCCGCACGCATCGTCCCCGCGCCCCAGCGGCGCCAGCATCCCGAACTCCCGGCACGGCCCCGGTCTATTACGACGAAGCGCGATACATGATGCGCGATCTGACGCCATCCGAGGAAATGCCGGTCGATCAGGACGAAGTTTCCAGCATCATCCAACTCTTCAACGATTGAGGTCTGCAATGCCAATGGTCACCGAGACGCGGCCAACCCCCGCGCAAAAGAGCGTCGATTTACTCTGCCGAACCATGCTCCGCGCTCACGGGCGGCAGTGCATGGACTTCGCGGGGAACAGCG
>JBEEMX010000194.1:0-7425 GCA_041192465.1 Pseudomonadota bacterium
GCACCAGCCACCTGCTGCGCAGCAGCCAGCCCGATCAGCAAGTCGGCCAGCGTCTGCGACGTGGCAGCGGCGGCAGCGTTGATCGCATTCAGGGACTGGATGGCGATCGTGTAGTCAAACGCGGCCTGCGTCTCATCCGCCTGCGCGGTGCTCAGCGCCTGGGAGGTGATGGCGCGGGCGGCTTGGTACTGCGTCAGCGAGTCCTGGGCGGCATCGATCTGCGCCTGATCACCCGTGGCCTGGGCATCGATCAGGATCTGGTCAGCGGCGGCAACGTCCGAGACTGCATCGGCGTCAGCAGCAGCAGCGGCCGAGGTGGCGAGCTGTGCGTTGGTGTAGGCGTTCGTGGTCGTGGCGACCGTTGCTTCAGCGTCCGGGCGCGCTGCAGTGGCGGCGGCCTGGGCGTCGGTGTTGGCGACGGTGGCGGCGTTGACGCTGTCTTGCGCGGTCACGACAGCGGCGTCAGCCTGGACCTGCGCAGCGAGCGCAGCGGTCAGGATCACCAGCGCAGCGGCGACCGGGTCAGCCGGCGGGGTGACAACCGGATTGCCGATCACGCCATCGCCAGTCATGTCCACGCCGCCGAGGATCACCGGGGCCGCGGTGGTGAAGCCGGGCAGCAGGGCAACGATGTTGCTCTTGCGGACGAGGATCGGGCGCAGGCTGGTGACGCCGCCGACGGACACGGATTCGTGCTCGTAGACCAGGTCGAACTGGGCGGGGACGCCGCCGAAGTCCTCCGTGCTGAACACGTATTGCGCGCCATCGTTGGCGACGGTGCGGCCCAGCAGGGTGGTCAGCTCGGCCGCAGTCAGCGCGGTGGCCAGGGCGGTGAGCTGCGAGATGCTGCCATCGGTGAAGGTCACCGAGTAGGTGCGGTGCAGGTAGCCGACGCGGTTGCTGTAGTCGTGGCGGGCGATCTTGCGGGCCGCCAGCATCGCCATGATGACGGAGCCAGCCTTGAAGCTGACGCCGCCGATGGTGACGTTCAGACCGTCGATCAGCGAGCTGAAGCCTTCCTGCTTGACCAGGCGGTCGAGGGCTTCCTCGATCACGCGGCGCTCGCCTTCGGTCAGCACGTCCGGCGTTTCTTCGAGGACGGTGACCCGGCCGGCCAGCACCGTGATCAGGTTGTTCAGCGCAACGTCGCCATTGTTGCGGGCGACGGATTCGGCGCCGATGCTGTTGGCCAGCTTGTTGTCGATCTGGCCGATCAGATCGATCAGCAGCTCGGCGGTGGTCAGATCGGGCAGGTTGACTTCGTAGGACGTGACGTTCGAGGACATGGGTGGTGGCTTTCAGAGGAGTGAGCGACGGGCAGGACCGGCCCGTCAGTGGGCCGGATTTCGCCGGTATTACAGGTAGACGAGGCGCGTGCCGTCGGTCAGTCCGGGGGAGGACGGGTTCGGGACAGCGTCGATCTCGGCGACGAACTGCCCGTTGAACTTGCCGGTGTTTTTCAGGCTGGTGATGACCGCGTTCGGGTGATGAACGACGATCGTTTCGCCCGGGACCACTGCGCCAGTGGCCGAAAGGTTGTGGCTGAAACCGATGCTGATACCGGTGCCGGCCTTGTAGCGGGCCTCCATCGCCACCGCCTCGGCAGGCGTCAGCAGCACGGTGATCTTGACGGTCGGATTGGCCTTGTTGATGTCCAGACCAAAACCGCCGCACCAGGGCGACTTGTCCACGGACTGGCCACCGGTGAGCTGGTAGGACGACCAGAGGAAGGTGGCGCCGCCGGACAGCGTACCGGCGCTGTAGGTGACACCACCGGACGCGGCCAGACTGATGCGCGAGCTGCGCGTCGGCGAGCCGGGAACGGGTGTGCGCCAGCCCACGAACGAGTCAGCAGGGATCACCGCAGCGACCGGCGCAGTCTGCTCGATCGCGAGCCCGCCGAAGCTGCACTTGCCGACCTGGTTGACTTGCACCGACAGATCGAGCGTGCCCATGCAGCCCTTGCCCGAGTACTTCAGGCCCGCGAGGTAGCTTTCAAAGGACAGCGACTTGTTCGCACCGGGCGACGGGGCGATGGTGTACTCGACGCGGCCCGCTGCAATGGTTTTGGCGAGGCCAGCCGCCAGGAGGTAGGCGTCAGTCTGCGGCGCACCGCCCGCAATGCCGCCTCCGATCGCGCCGAAAACGACGCTGTGTTTCAGGAAGCTTGCACCAGCGATGACGACTTCGGGGGACAGCTTGCCGTCGAGAAAGCCGATTTTCTGCTGCTCTTGTTCGTTGTAGCTGTCGAATCCGTCATTGATCAGCAGCATCGCGTTCGTGGCTGATGGGGTGACGAAGGTGCCGGAGGTCGTCTCGACGACGGCACGGACCAGGACTTGTTCTGCGGAGGCCATGTCGGTCCCTTACTTTTTCGGTGGGGTCGCTTGCGCGGTGGATGGAGCGGGCGCAGACGCCTGCGCTGGCGACGGCGGCGGCGGCGGCGGGAAGTGGAGGCCGGCTGCGCTGGCTGTGGCGGCGTCAGCGGGGTAGAGGGCATTGCCGCGCTCGATCCACTCGCCAGCACAGGGCGGCGTGGCGGATTGACCTTCGGGGATCTGGATGCAGTGCGGGCGGGGCATGTGGGCTTTCAGCGAAGTTGAATCGGATTCAGGGTGCCGGGCTCGGTCATGTGCTTGATCCAGAGCGACATGGAGATGACGCCGACCGGGACAGATGCGACATGGGTATCTCGGTCGATCAGCAGCGGCGCGACCTGGTCCATGCCTGGGTCACCGTCGGGGCTGGTGTAGCCCTGCGCACCGATGGCGCGCAGACCGTCGGTGTAGGCGTCACCCGCAGCACCCCAGCGCAGCACGCGGAGCACGTCGGTCATCAGTTCGTCAGCGGCGTGCATCGCTGTGCGTTGGACGCCAGCGACGGGGCGGGCGTGCAGCGACAGGCGGATTTCAGTGATCCAGGTGGTGACGCCGAACAGGATTTCGCGCTCGGGCTGGCGGGACGGGCCGAGCTGTACGTCGATGTACCGGGCTGTCAGCTCCGGGGCAGCGGAGGCGCGGCCATAGCCGACCAGGTCGGCGATCGCGGCGCTGATCAGGTGGTCGGCGAGGTGGTCGGCGAGGTGGGTGAACGTGCTCACGCTGCGACCTCCAGCACCAGGGTGATCCGGCCACCGTCGGCGGGGCGCACCTCGACGATGCTGTATGCGCCGATGCCATCGCCTTCGGTGATGATGACCTGGGCGCCCATGGCGCGGGTATCGCGGGAGAGCAGCGGCAGGGGGTCACCCTGGCAGACTTCCATGCCTTCAAGGACTTCCCCGTCCATGTTGAGCAGGGGCTCGCCAGTGGAATCGGTCAGCGGGCCAGTGGAGGCGATGTACTCGGGGCCGGGGACTGTGATGATCTTGCCAGCCGCGTCGGTGTAGGCGAGCGGCTGGGAGGGGCCGGTGTGCCACGCATGCGCTGGCGACTGCACGAGCGGGTGACCGCCGAATGCAGAGGGCAGCACACCCGCGTCCACCGATAGAGTGATCAGCGTGCCACCGATGTGACCGCCCCACTCTGTGCCCACCATGTTCGACTCGCGCCGCCAGCAGCCACGCACCGGGGCACCAGCGACCGTGCCCGCCGCGTTGGCGGTGTGGCGATCGATGGCGGCGCTGATCCGCTGGCGGAATCGCGCCAGCGGAAGAGCTGCAGCGGTGTTGGTGGCAGAGGCCATTGACGCGGCGGCGGTTGGCTGGGAATCAGCGGATGACGCCGTCCAGGCAGACGCTGATGCCGATCTGGCCTGCAGTCTTCGGGATGAGGGCGGCACCGATGAGGACGTTGCCCGTTGCGGTGGCGGTCGTGGTCTTGGCGGCGTCGTCCCAGTAGACTTTTCCGCCCGAGGCCACGACATCGGCGGGGACGCAGGGCAGCAGGAAAACGCCGCTGCGCTTGACCTCGACCGAGGAGCCGGCCAAGGCCGCATTCGCGGCGACGCCGAAGATGCCGCCGACGCGGACGCCCGCGCCCGAGGCGACGGCGTAGGGAGCGAGGAGCGACAGGGTGTCGCCGGGCTGGAGGTAGTTGATCATGGGGATGGCTCCGGTAGGCTGTGTGGTCTGGGGGGATCAGGCCGGCTGCATGCGGGCCATGCCGCGCCAGTCAACTGCGGCGGCGGCGAAGTACAACTTGCACTTCAGTTCGACGCCATCGACTTCCCAGCCCTGCTTTTGGGTGATGACCGGACCGTTCTGGCCTTCGAGGTAGCAGTACTCGACGGTGTCAACGCGCGACCACGAGTCGGCGGCCAGGAACCAGCGGTTCGGGGCACCATCGAGCAGCGGCTCGACGATCGGATCCAGTGCGTTGCGGCCACCGGCGGCGAACTCGTTGATGTCGCCTTGGGTGGTGGGCACGTAGTTGCTGCTGGTCAGCATGTTCGCGGCGGTTTCCAGGTCGCTCGGGACCAGGAGGTACTTCGGCGAGATGTTGAGCGGGCGGGTCTTGTCTTCGCCTTCGCCCTTGTTCTTCATGCCGATCTGCTTGCGCATCAACATGCGGGCAGCGCGCAGCGAATCCACATCGAGCGCGGCAGCGGTGCCGACGTTGGCATGGGCCGCGTCGAACATCGGGGCGCCTTGCACCGGGACATTTCCGGTCAGCAGGGCATAGACCAGCTCGTTTTCATAATCGCCAGCGGCGGCACCGAAGGCGGTGACCATGCGGTCATAGGAGCGCAGATCGTCGTTGATCAGCATCTCGTCCGTGAAGGCGATGATGCGGCCGGCCTTGCCCATGCGGTAGCTGTTGCCAGCGTCCGAAAAGGCACCGTAGGTGTACTCGCCGGACTCGCCGATCTTGCGCAGGCCGGGGGCATCGCTGATCTGGACGATGTTGATGTCCTTCAGGTCCGGAGCGGCCGCGGCCTGGCGTGCCCAGAGCTTGTAGGTGGCGCCGATGCGCTCATACGCCTCGCGCATGCGCTTGTTGGCGACGTTGGCCAGGACCGCGCCGAAGTCGGTGCTGCCCATGTAGCCGGGGGCGCTGCGGGTCTGGAGCGCATAGCCTGCCACCGTCATGCGGTCCATGCCGCGGGTCTTGACGCCGCCAGCATCGAGCAGCTCGCGGCCCATGTCCATGAGCGACAGGCCGCGGTGCTGGCGGCCGTTGTCGGTGAGCTTGGCGCGTGGGTCGAGACGGTGGACCAGGGCTTCTTCCAGGCCAAGCTGTCGGGTGGCGCCTTCGTCTCGGGTGGTCGTGACGTTGATGTGACCACCTGCAGCGGCGTCCTTGTTCGCCATCGCGCGCAGCAGCTTGAGGCCGGACGCCTCGACGGTCAGGCCCTGGCCGATCATGTCGGCAGCTTGCTCGGGCACGCCAGCGTCACGGCACAGGGTGATGATTTCGGACGCACGGGTGCGCTCGGCTGCGAGCAGCTCGTCTTGGGTCTGGGTGGCGGTGGTGGTGCCGCCGGCGTTGGATTGGGGCATGGGTTGCTCCGAGAGGTTGCGGCCAGCGGTGGCCGAGCGGGTGATGATCTGGACGGGGTATTCGGTGC
This sequence comes from Pseudomonadota bacterium, assembly GCA_041192465.1. Classification (GTDB taxonomy): domain Bacteria; phylum Pseudomonadota; class Gammaproteobacteria; order Burkholderiales; family Burkholderiaceae_C; genus Sphaerotilus. Next base: position 5,509 of record JBEEMX010000194.1, read on the forward strand.
GCGGGTCGGCGCTGCGGGTGGTGCTGCCTGTGTCGAACGGGACGTTCACGAAGCTGATTTCGTGCGGCGTCCAGCGGGTGGCGCGGACCAGCTTCATGGGGCGGCCATCGGTACGGTCAGCAGCCTCGATCACTTCGTAGCGCTGCACCGTGTAGCCGACGCTCACGGAGCGGATCACACCCGCTTTGATGTCAGCGATGCGACCGGCTTTTTCGGGGTCAACGGACAGCTTGACGCGGGCGTGGCCCTGACCGTCGGTGATCCAGCCCTGGACCGCACGGCCGAGGACGGTGCTCAGGCTGTACGTGGAGTGGCTGTCGAGTGCCTGGACAGTGCCAGCCTCGAACCGGGTCATGTCCACGGATTCGGGGGTGACCTGCAGCTCCTCTTCGTACTGCTCCTCTTTCCACCAGTCGTAGCGGATGCCGCGGGCGCCAGTGGTCCACACCAGTTCGATCGTCCCTTCGGCCTCGTCGTATGACGACGGGACGATCGACGCCTCACGGGTCTGCATCGGCAGGGACTGAGGGGGCGTGGCGGAGGCGCTGGGGGTAGGCATGCGCCGGATCGTGCCGGGGGGGGCTGCACAGATCACGGGGCGGAGTGTGCAGGTTGGAGGGGATCTGATGGCGTGACAAAGCCCGCCGAGGCGGGCCTTGTCAGGGGGTGAGGTCAATACTCACCGGCAGGGGTTATGCAATACCCAAAACGCTTGCGACTTTTGCGGCCACAACGGCCTTACCTGCTGCGTTGGGGTGTACGCCATCAACCTCCGATTTGCCCGCTGCCTCTGGGAACGCTGCTGTGTTACAGACAATGGAGCTATCTGGGGGTTCTGCGTCACTAAATACAGCGTCCGCACATCGACCCGTGTATCAACTGCAGAAAGGAATGATATGTAATTCGCCATAAAGTTTGAAGGCATATAAACGGGGCCCTCGTTATGTGACGTGTTGACTATTACAACCGCTGATCCAACACGCGGGCACATCCGGCTCAGTCGATCGCCGGCCGTAATATACGCCATGTTGGCGCCAGGGATTGATCCGTTATAAAACGCAACATGGCCGCCAGTGGATGCCAACCCAGTCATGCCTGTATACGCCAGCCACCCCCGTACAAACTCGGGCGCTTTGTTCGCGCCGTCAATGATGGGGCTAATGTGCGCTCCGTAAAAAGTCCCGCGTGCAGGGGTATTGGTCCCAGCCATGCCATCAACTGGGCCGCCCGTCGATCCAAGCTCGTAATTTTGAACTGTGGGTACCACGTACAGGTTTGACACTGCACCCGTCAGCGTAGTGCCAAGCTGCACCCATGTTTGACCCGCATCCGATGATGTGTAAAACTTAACTTCCCGGCCGCCTGCTCCATTGTCGGGGTCAAACGTGACACGGACGTGTTTGCGCTCAAGATTGCTTACTGTGAGCTGAACAGAACTCCACGCGACACGATATGTAGTGCCGTCCGATTCGACCCACTCAAGCCCAAGATATCTGTTTGACACCATGAAGCGGAAAGCATTGCGATAGCCAACACTGCCGTATTGCGCGACGAGACTTTGCTGCGCGGCAGTCTGCCAGTCCGTCAGCGCAACGTCACAGCGCAGATCCATATCAGACAACTGACCTACGTGCTCTATTCGGCTACACCATCCGCGACCATCTGCCCCTACAGTGATGTACGGCTCTCCTGCTCCTATTGCCAGCACAGATTTAGCCCCGTATTTACCGGCCGTATTATCGTACAGCCGGTATGTACAATATGCGGCGGATGCAATTATGGCAATGAGGCCCGCACATACCCTTGGAAATTCATCGATCGCATCGCCCGTGGAGTCTCCGAGTACGACAAAACACTGGTCATAGTCGCCAGCGGATTCTTTTTCCAGTTGCGGCCGGACTGATGCCCCTGACACCG
>JBEEMX010000195.1:0-6252 GCA_041192465.1 Pseudomonadota bacterium
GCGCCAGCCGCTGCCGCCAAACCCGTGACGCTCGCGCCGTGGGAAGAAGGTCCGCCCGCCGACTGGGACGAGATCCCGCTCGAAGGCGACCCTGCGTCGCTGCCAATGCGGGCGGTGGCGCAGACTTCCGCGCCCATGGCCGCAGTCGCCGTCGCCGTCGCCACCGACACGCTGGATGATCCCCTCGTCACCCGCTGGACCGCGCTGTTCACCCACCTCACCGCCCAGGGCAACCTGAACGGCTTGGTGCGCGAGCTGGCGTGGCAGGCGCAGTGCCTGGCGCTGGACGAGCAGGCCACACCGAAGCGGGTCGTGCTGCGTGTCGAACGCGAATCACTGCGGCAGCAGGGCCACCGCGACCGCTTGCAAGCCGCGCTGAGCGAGTTGCTGAGCGATGCGGTCACGCTGGAAGTCGTCGCGGGGCCCGTCACCGACAGCGCCGCCCGCCGCGATGGCGCCCGCCGCGTCCAGGCGCAGAACGACGCCGAAGCGGTCATCACGGGCGATCCGATGGTGGTCGAGCTGCTGGCGCGCTACCCGGCAGCGCGGATCGTGCCCGGCTCGATCCGCCCGGTGACCTGAGCGATCCACCGCATCGCTCCCGATTTTCTCCGCAAGACCGCTCCCAGAAAGGACACCCCATGCTCAAAGGACAGCTCGCCGGCTTGATGAAACAAGCCCAGGCCATGCAGGACAACCTCAAGAAGGCGCAGGACGAACTCGGCCTGATCGAGGTCGAGGGCCAGTCCGGCGCCGGTCTGGTCAAGGTCGTGATGACCTGCAAGCACGATGTCAAGCGCGTCACCATCGACCCCAGCCTGCTGGCCGATGACAAGGACATGCTCGAAGACCTGGTGGCCGCCGCGTTCAACGACGGCATCCGCCGCGCCGAAGCCCTCAGCGCCGAGAAGATGGGCAAGCTGACGGCCGGGATGCCGCTGCCGGGTGGCATGAAGTTCCCGTTCTGAGGCGGAGGCTGCGCCGGTGGCGACCCCGCACGACGCCCTGGCCACGCTGGTGGAAGCCCTGCGGCGCTTGCCCGGCGTGGGCGTGAAGTCGGCGCAGCGGATGGCGTACCACCTGCTGCAGCACGAGCGGGACGCGGCAATGCAGTTGTCGTATGCGCTGGACCACGCGGTCCACAGCATCCGGCACTGCGAGCGTTGTCACACCTTCACCGAGCAGCCGGTGTGCATCACTTGCCTTGATCCGATGCGCGACGAGTACACGCTGTGCGTCGTCGAAACCCCCGCCGATCAAGCCGCGATCGAGCGCACGGGCAGCTACAAGGGGCTGTACTTCGTCCTGATGGGCAAACTCAGCCCGCTGGATGGCATCGGCGCCCACGACATCGGCTTGCCCGAACTGCTGGAGCGGGTCGGTGACGGACAGGTGCAGGAGCTGATCATCGCGACCGGCTTCACCGCCGAAGGGGAAGTCACGGCGCACGTCATCGGCGAGGCGCTGCGGCCGCGCGGCGTCAAAGTCACCCGGCTGGCGCGGGGTGTGCCCATCGGCAGCGAACTCGAATACGTCGATCTCGGCACCATCGCCTACGCCTTCTCCGACCGCCGCTGAGCGCGGCGGCGGAGCTTGACTCGGTGACTTGGCTGCTTACTTGCGTGCCAGACGGGTCGGGCGGATCTTGGTACCCTTGACCGCATTGCCGCGCATTTCTGCCGCCGCGAGCTGACGCGAGAGCTTGCGGCCTGCCTTGCCAGCCGCCGCCAGTTCACGCCGCGAAGCGCCCGCTTCCTTGACCGGTTGCCAGATCACGAGCGACTGCGCCTTCTTGAAGCGCGTCTCGTCGTCGATGTGGTTCCAGTGGGCGATCTGCATGGCCGTCACGCGGTAACGCTTGGCCAGCGCGAGCACGGTGTCGCCCTTGCGTGCCTTGATCGCCACCTTGCGCAGCGGGGGCACATCCGGCGCCAGCGCCATGTGGGCGTTGTCGGCGACGTGTTCCGGCACATCCTGCACGCGCTGTTCGTTGCGTTGCACCAGCAGCGTGGAGCCGGCCTTGACCAGCATCTTCGGCGGGATGTGGTTCATCTCGCGCAGCGACGCTTCGCTCATCCCAGCCTGTCGGGCTGCTTCGGCGCTGCGCATCGTGCTGGGCACGACCCACGCCGTCCAGCTCGCCAGCGGCCCACGGAACTCGCCCAGGCGGCGGATGAAGCCCCCCGCGTTGTCGTAAGGCAGCAGCACCTGAGGCGTGCCGGCCGCCAGGATGACCGGCTTGTTCATCTGCGGATTGAGCGCCTTGAACTCGTCCAGCGTCATGCCCGCCAGCCGTGCCGCAACGGCCACATCCATGTCCCGGCGGATCGGCACGCTCACGAAGTAGGGGTGGTTTTCCAGCGGCGGCAGCGCCAGGCCGAAGTCCTGCGGGGCCATCACGATGTTCTTGACTGCCTGGAACTTGGGCACGTAATGCCGCGTCTCGGCCGGCATGGTCAGGCTCTCGTAATCGGTCGGCAGACCCGCGCGTTGGTTGCGCTCGATCGCCCGTTTCACATTGCCTTCGCCCCAGTTGTAGGCTGCCAGCGAGAGTTGCCAGTCACCACCGAACATCTTGTTCAGGCGGCCCAGGTAATCCAGCGCCGCGCGGGTCGAGGCCAGCACATCGCGCCGGTCGTCGCGGAACATGTTCTGCTTGAGCGCGTAGTCCTTGCCGGTCAGCGGCATGAACTGCCACATGCCGGAGGCGCGCGCCGAGGACATGGCCTGCGGGTTGAACGCGCTTTCGATGAACGGCAGCAGCGCCAGCTCGGTCGGCATCTTGCGGCGCTGCAGCTCCTCGACGACGTGGAAGAGGTAGCGCGAGCCACGCTCGGTCATGCGCTTGACGTAGTCGGGGCGGCTGGCGTACCAGCGTTCGTGGTCCCGCACCAGATCGCTGTCGAGCGTGGGCATGCCGAAGCCGCCGCGCACACGGCCCCACAGATCCTTGCGGGCGTTGATGTCGCCCAGCACCATCGTCTGGCCGCTCAGCGGGTCTTCCAGCGGGCCGACCGCGTTGCGGGGATCCTCGACGCCGCTCGGTGCAGGCACGGCGGGCAGCGCAGAACGGACGGCGATCACCGGGTCGATGCCGGGCACCGGCGAAAGCGGGCCTTCCGCACGGGCCATCGCCATCGGCTGGTCCTTGGCGCCGACGGTCGTGACCATCGGCGGTGGCTTGACATCGTCCTGGCTGCTGTCGGGCATCGACGCACAGCCGGTCAGAGCCAGCATCAGCGCCGACAGGGCAAAGGTGGTGGGGCGCACATGACGGGTCATTGAAACTGGTCTTTCCATCGTCGTATCGTTGCGAGCACCGACACCGGATTCCGGCCATCGGCGCCTCGGGCGACCGCCGAGGCGATCACGTCTGGCTGGTCGCAACGCAAATAAGGGTTGATCTGCCGCTCCCGCCCGATCGTCGAGGGCAGGGTGGGGAGACCGCGTTCACGCAGGGACAGGCACTCGGCCTCGTACACCGCCAGGGCGGGGCTGTGCGGCTCGACTGCGCGCGCGAAACGCAGATTGGCCAAGGTGTATTCGTGGGCGCAGCAGACCAGCGTCTCGGCTGGCAGTGCGGCAAAGCGGCTCAGTGACGCATGCATTTGCGCGGGCGTGCCTTCGAACAGCCGCCCGCAGCCGCCCGAGAACAGCGTATCACCGCAGAACAGGACCGATCCGGTGAAAAACGCCAAGTGTCCCAGCGTGTGTCCCGGGACCGCCATCACCTCGATGTCCAGACCGAGGCCCGGCAGGCCAATGCGGTCGCCGTCATGGACAGGCACCACCGGAACAGGCATCGGCTCGTTGCCCGGACCCCAGACCTGTGCCGCCCGTGCCCGCGGATGGGCCAGCAGCGCGCGCAAACCTCCGACATGATCGGGATGCTTGTGGGTCACTAGAATCCCCTCAAGCTGCAAGTCGGCCCGGTCCAATGCGGCAATGACCGGCGTCGCGTCCCCCGGATCGACCACCACCGCCTCGCGGCCGTTGTGGAGCATCCAAAGGTAGTTGTCGTCAAAAGCGGGTAGGGGTAGCAGATTCATGGCGCAGGATTCGCTGATTATAGAGAAAGCCCCTTGGCTGAAGGCCCCTGCTGGCCGCTATCTGCTGGCCTGGGAGCAGCAGCAGCTCGACCGTGTGGTGGCCGACATCTTCGGATACCACGCCGTGCAGGTCGGCTGGCCCATGGTGCAGGCGCTGCGTTGCAGCCGCATCAGCCACCGCTGGCTGCTCAATGACGGGCAGCTCGATGCCGATCTGGGCGGCGGGGAAGGTGCGCTGCCGGTCAGTGTACTCACCGACTACGACACGCTGCCGTTCCCCAGCAACAGCCTCGATCTCGCCGTGTTGCCGCACACGCTGGAGATGACGGCGGATGCCCACCACACCCTGCGCGAGGTCGAGCGCGTCCTGATGCCGGAAGGTCGCGTGGTCATCGTCGGCTTCAATCCGACCAGTCTGTGGGGCCTGTGCCACCAGCTCGACACCATCGGGCGCCGGGTCGGCATGACCAGCCCGGTGATGTCCGAAACGGGCGAATTCATCGGCCCGCGGCGGCTGCGGGACTGGTTGCGGCTGCTGGGATTCGAGATCGAATCGGGGCACTTCGGGTGCTATCGTCCGCCTTTTGCCTCGCAGGGGTGGCTGGACCGCAGTGCGTGGTGGGACCAGGCGGGCGAGCGGTGGTGGCCGGTGTTCGGCTCGGTCTACGTGCTGACCGCCGTCAAGCGGGTGCGTGCGATGCGCCTGCTCGGCCCGGAATGGAAACGCAAGCGCCGCGTGGGGACAGCGCCCGCCGCCGTCGCCCAGCGCCAGCCGCACACGACCCCTGGCACCTCCCGGAACACGACTGAATAGCCAAGCGCACTGCATGACCGAAGACACCGTTTCCCCCTCCGCGGCGGCCAAGCCCGCGCTGACCGTGACCCGACCGCAGGTGGTCATCTACACCGATGGCGCCTGCAAGGGCAATCCCGGCCTGGGGGGCTGGGGCGCCTGGTTGCAGAGCGGCGACCACGACAAGGAACTCTTCGGTGGCGAGCCGAACACGACCAACAACCGCATGGAGATGACCGCGGTGATCGAGGCGTTGGCGAGCCTGAAACGCACCTGTGACATCGTGCTCTACACCGACAGCGAGTACGTCAAGAACGGCATCACCACCTGGATCCACGGGTGGAAATCTCGGGGCTGGAAGACCGCTGCCAAGCAACCCGTGAAAAACGCCGATCTCTGGCAGCGCATGGACGCGCTGTCGCAGTTGCACAAGGTCGAGTGGCGCTGGGTCAAGGGACACGCGGGTGATCCGGGCAACGAGCGGGCGGATGAACTGGCGAACCGGGGCGTGGAATCCGCGCGCAAGGAGCAACGGTGACGCCAGCCCAGATCGACGCCCAGTACAACGCTTCGCTCCAGGTGCCCGACCCGGCGGCCGAGCTGGCGCATTACGTCCGGCAAGCCAGCCGCGCCCGTGCCACCTTGCGCGACGTGCAGGACATCCGCTACGGCCCGACGCTGGCCGAGACGCTGGACATCTTCCCCGCCGACCGGCCGGATGCACCGGTATTCGTGTTCCTCCACGGCGGCTACTGGCGCGCGCTGTCGTCGAAGGAGTTCAGCGGCGTGGCGCTCGGGTTGCAGTCGCAGGGCATCACCACCGTGGTGGTCAACTACGCGCTGTGTCCGGCGGTGACGATCGACGAAATCACGCGCCAGATCCGCACCGCGCTGGCATGGGTGCTGCGCCACATCCGTGACCACGGCGGCGACCCGCACCGCGTGGCGATCGGTGGCCACTCGGCCGGTGGACACCTCACGGCGATGGCGCTGCTGACCCGCTGGACGGAGGACTACGGCCTGCCCGCGGATCCCTTCAAGGCCGCGGTGCTGGTGAGCGGACTCTATGACCTCGCACCGCTGCGCCACAGCTACCTGCAGCCCCAGATCCAGCTCGACGACGGCATCGTCCAGCGCCAGTCGCCTGCCTTCCACGTCCGGCCCTGCGCCACGCCGATCCGCATCACCTGGGGCGGCGCCGAGACCCCCGAATTCGCCCGCCAGTCGCAGGTGTTCCACGACGCCTGGCAGGCGGCTGGCAACACGTCCGAACTCGCCGCAATGCCCGACGCCCACCACTACAACGCCATCCACGGCTTCGAATCCCCGGATGGCGACCTCGCCCGCTGGGTCGGGCAGGCCCTGGGAGTCCGGGCATGAACAAGAACAACGCCGCCACCCGAGACGCCT
>JBEEMX010000196.1:0-6248 GCA_041192465.1 Pseudomonadota bacterium
TCGCCGCGTCCGGATTGTTCGATGACGATGGGCACCATGCCCAGGTTCTGCGTGTCGATTGCGCTCATTGAAGACCCTTGAAACATCACTGTGTCGCGCTGATGACCGCTCTGGACCGCTCGGGGGCGGGTCGGCCGTCAGCGATGAACCCGATTATGGGGGTTGCCGGCATTCGACGCCGGATGCGGGCAACGCCATCATGTGACAAGGGGCGCTCGTGGCGCCCCTTGTTTCCGCTTTACCGACGGCGATCGTCGGTTAGCACAGCTTGCTTCAGGCACCCATCAGCTCGTCGAACGCCAGGGCCTTGTCCGTGACCTTGGCTTGCGCAAGCACGAAGTCGGACACGTTGGCCTCGATGACCACCGCTTCGACCTCGGCCAGACGCTGCTTGTCGCCCATGTACCAGGCCATGACCTGGGCTGGCTGCTCGTAGCTCTGCGCCATCTCTTCGATGTGGGCGCGGATCTGGTCCGGCGTGGCGGCCAGTGCGTGCGTGCGCACGACCTCAGCCACCGTCAGGCCCAGGCGCACACGGCGCTCGGCCTGCGGCTGGAACACTTCGTTCGGGATCGGTGCGGTCTCGGCGTCCTTGACACCGCGCTGCTTCAGGTCAGCGCGCGCGTTCTCGACCAGACGGCCCAGTTCGTTCTCGACCAGCGCCTTGGGCAAGTCGAACGAGGTCGCGCCTTCCAGCGCCGCCATCACGGCCTGCTTGTTGCGGGCGGCGACGCGGAACTTGACTTCGCGTTCCAGGTTCTTCTTGATGTCGGCGCGCAGCCCTTCGACGCTGGCGTCGGGGATGCCCAGCGACTCGGCGAAGGCCACATCGACTGCCGGCAGGTTCTGCTGCTCGACCTTCTTCAGCGTGACGAGGAAGTCGGCTTCCTTGCCGGCCACGTCTTCACCGTGGTAGTCGTCGGGGAACTTCAGCGGGAAAGTCTTGGACTCACCGGCCTTCATGCCGCGCACCGCCGTCTCGAAGGCTTCGAGCATCCGGCCTTCGCCCAGCAGGAACTGGAACGCCTCGGCCTGGCCGCCCTGGAAGCTGTCGCCGTCAATCTTGCCGTCGAAGTCGATGGTCACGCGGTCGCCGTCGGCGGCCACGTCATCGGCGGTGCGCTCGGAGAACGTGCGGCGCTGCTTGCGCAGGATGTCCACCGTGCGGTCGATCGCGGCTTCCGTGACTTCGGAGGACACACGCTCGATCTCGACGGCGCTCAGGTCGCCGACCACCACGTCCGGGTACACCTCGAACACCGCGTCGAAGGCGACGTTGCCTTCGGAGGCTTCTTCCTTCTCGGTGATGCGGGGCGTGCCGGCCACACGGACCTGCGCTTCGTTGGCCGCGTCCTGGAAAGCCTGACCGACCTTGTCGTTCATGACTTCGTACTGGACCGAGTAGCCGTAACGCTGGGCGATCACGGACATCGGCACCTTGCCGGGACGGAACCCGTCGATCTTGACCGTGCGGGCCATCCGCTTGAGGCGGTTGGCGACCTCGTTCTGGAGTTCGGTGGCCGACAGGGTCAGCGTGATGCGGCGCTCGAGCTTGTCGAGGGTTTCCACAGTAACAGCCATGTTCTGAAGCTCTTTAGGTTGCTTGAATCTGGGGGAGGTTGCGTGCCTGGTGTGGTGCGCGGGGTCGGACTCGAACCGACACGCCCGTGAAGGCGTCAGGACCTAAACCTGGTGCGTCTACCAATTTCGCCACCCGCGCGGCACGCGTCGGAAATTCCCGGAACTTTGGATTCTAACCCGATCGTGCAGGCAGCCTTTTCAGGCCCGGGTCACGCCCGTTTGACCCGGAACCACGCCGCGTACATCGCCGGCAGCGCCAGCAGCGTCAGCGCCGTGGCGACGACAAGGCCGCCCATGATCGCCACCGCCATCGGCCCCCAGAAGATGCTGCGCGACAGCGGGATCATCGCCAGCACGGCCGCCGCCGCCGTCAGCACGATCGGCCGGAAGCGCCGCACGGCCGACTCGACCACCGCGTCCCAGGTCGGCACGCCTGCGGCGCGGTCCTGCTCGATCTGGTCGATCAGGATCACCGAGTTGCGCATGATCATCCCCATCAGCGCGATCACGCCCAGCAGCGCCACGAACCCGAACGGCCGGTTCAACAGGATCAGCGCCCCCGCCACGCCGGCAATGCCCATCGGCCCGGTCAGGAACACCAGCATCGCCCGGCTGAAGCTCTGCAGTTGCAGCATCAGCAGCGTGAAGGTGACGAACAGCATCACCGGCACGCCGGCCGCGATTGAGCCCTGCCCCTTGCTGCTCTCGGCCACGGCGCCGGCGATCTCGATCGAGTAGCCCGGCGGCATCCGCTCTTTCAGCTTGGCGAGCGCCGGCCACAGCTCGTTCGTCACGGTCGGTCCCTGCACGCCTTCCGGCACGTCGCCCTGCACGGTGATCGCGTACTTGCGCCCCTCGCGCCACATCACGCCCGGCTCCCAGACGTGGTCGATGCGGGCGATCTGCGCCAGCGGAATCGCCTTGCCCGTGCTGGTCGGCACGTAGGCGCTGCCCAGGTCGGTGATCGCGTCGCGCTCGGTGGTCGGCTGGCGCATCACGATGTCGATCAGCTTGTCGCCTTCGCGGAACTGGCCGATCGGCGTGCCGGTCAGCAGCATGCGCGTGGCCTGCGCGATCGACTGGCTGGTGACGCCGAGGGCACGCGCCTTGTCCTGGTCGATCTGCAGGCGCAGCACCTTGACCGACTCGTTCCAGTTGTCGTTCACGCCCAGCATGTTCGGACTGGCACGCAGCACGGCCTTGGCCTGGTCGGCCCAGACGCGCACGGTCTGCGGATCGGCGCCGACGACACGGAACTGCACCGGGTACGGCACCGGCGGCCCGCTCGGCAGCAGCTTCACGCGCCCGCGCACCTCCGGGAATTCGTCGGCCAGCAGTGTCGGCAGGCGCTTGCGCAACTCCTCGCGCTCGGCCATGCCCTTGGGCAGCACGATCGACTGGCTGACGTTGGTCTGCGGAAAGATCTGGTCCAGCGGCAGGTAGAAGCGCGGCGTGCCCGAGCCGATCCAGGTCGTCACCGTCTCGACGCCAGCCTCCTGCTGCATGCGCTTCTGGAAGCGTTGGGCCACGCGCTCGCTCTCCTGGATCGTCGCGCCTTCGGGCAGCCACAGATCGACCATGATCTCCGAGCGGCTCGAATCGGGGAAAAACTGCTGCTGCACCTTGCCCATGCCCACCAGCCCCAGCACGAACACGCCGATCGTCAGCCCGATCGTGATCCAGCGGTGGCCGACGCACCAGTCCACCAGCCGGCGGAAGCGGTTGTAGAACGGCGTGTCGAACAGGTCGTGGGACTGGCCTTCGGCGTGCGGCTTGACGCGCAGGAACCGGGCGCCCAGGTAGGGCACGAAGTACACCGACACTACCCACGAGATGACCAGCGCCGCCGAGGTCACGGCGAAGATCGCGAAGGTGTACTCGCCCACGATGGACTTGGCCATGCCGATCGGCAGAAAGCCGGCGACGGTGATGAGCGTGCCGGTGAGCATCGGCATCGAGGTGGCGTCGTAGGCGTAGGTGGCGGCGTAGAGCTTGTCGTGGCCCTCCTCCAGCTTGCGCACCATCATCTCGACGGCAATGATCGCGTCGTCCACCAGCAGGCCCAGCGCGATGATCAGCGAGCCGAGCGAGATCTTGTGCAGCCCGACACCCCAGTAATACATGGTGACAAACGTGATCGACAGCACCAGCGGAATCGTGATCGCCACCACCATGCCGGGCCAGATGTCGATGCGCAGCGGCTTGAAGTGCAGCCCCAGGCTGATGAAGCTCACCGCCAGCACCACCGCGATCGCCTCGATCAGCACCCCGACAAACTCGCCCACCGAGCGCGCCACCGCCACCGGCTGGTCCTGCACCTGCGTCAGCCTGATGCCAGCAGGCAGCTCGGCGCGGATCTGCTCGACCTTGTGGTGCAGCGCCTCGCCCAGCGCGATGATGTCGCCGCCCTTGGCCATCGACACGCCCAGCGCGATCACCGGCTCGCCCTGGTGGCGCACCTTGACGGCCGGCGGATCGCTGTAGCCGCGCCTGATCGTGGCGACATCGCCCAGCTTGGTCATGCTCGCCACGCCCGTCGCCGGGTTGACGACGCGGATCGGCAACTGGCCGAGTTCCTCGACCGTGCGGAACTGGCCGCCGACGCGCACCTGCAGGTTCTGGCTGTCGGCGTTGAGCACCCCGGCGCTCTCGACCGCGTTCTGCGTGCCAATCTGGCCGATCACCTGGTTCAGGTCGAGGCCGAGTTGCGCCAGCCGCTTGCCGGACAGTTCGATGAACACCTTCTCCGGCTGCGCGCCGAAGGTCTCCACCTTGGCAACATCCTTGACCTGCAGCAGCTTCGAGCGCACGTCATCGGCGAACTCGCGCAGCTCTTCGGTGCTGAAGCCATCGGCCGACAGCGCGACGATCGAGCCGTACACATCGCCGAACTCGTCATTGAAAAACGGCCCGATCACGCCGGCCGGCAGCGTGGCGCGCATGTCGCCAATCTTCTTGCGCGTCTGGTACCAGATCTGCGGCACATCCTTGGGCGGCGAGTTGTCCTTGATCTGGAAGAGGGTGACCGACTCGCCCGGCTTGGTGTAGCTGCGGATGATGTCGGCGTTGGGGACTTCCTGGAGCGTCTTCTCGATCTTGTCGGCGACCTGGTCGGCCATCTGCTGCGCGGTGGCGCCGGGCCAGACCGCCTGCACGACCATGACGCGGAAGGTGAACGGCGGGTCTTCGTCCTGGCCGAGCTGGAAGTACGCGGCGAAGCCGAGCACCATCAGCACCACCATCAGGTAGCGCGTCAGCGCCGGGTGTTCCAGTGCCCAGCGCGAGATGTTGAAGCCCGAGCGCGGGGCGGTGTCGTGGGTGTGCGGGTTCATGGTGCTGACCTTGACCTTCCGCTCAACGCGACGCCGCCGGACGCACCGGCTCGGCATACCGCTTGACCTTCATGCCCGTGGTCAGCACATGCACGCCGGCCGTGACCACCTCCTGCCCCGGCTGCACGCCGCTGTTGACCAGCACCAGATTCCCATCCGCCCCAGCGATCTGCACCGGCTGCGGCTTGACCGTCATCGTGGCCGCGTCGAGCAGCCAGACGACGCTCTTGCCGCCCTGCTCCGTCACCGCCGCCAGCGGCAGCCGCGTGACCGCATCGCGCTTGACCAGATCGAAGGCCACCGTGGCGGTCTGGCCGAGGCGCACGGCGCTGGCCGCCAGATCGGCCTTGGCGGCGAAGGTGCGCGTGGTCGGATCGGCCGCCGCGGCAATCTCCCGCAGCGTGGCGCGCGCTGGCTCACCGGTCGTGCCCCAGAGACGAACCTGCAAAGCGCCGGACTGCTTCAGCAGCCCCCGCACCGACGCCACCCGGTCCTCCGGCACGTTGAACACCACGTCCCGCGGCCCGGCCAGCGCCAGCCGAATGATGGGCGTACCTGCGCCGACGACCGTGCCCGGCTCGGCGTCTACGCCCGTGACCACGCCGGCGGCGTCGGCGACGAGGCGGGTGTACTGGGTCTGGTTGCCTTGCGCGCTGGTCTGGACACGGGCTTGGTCGAGCGTGGCCTGGGCCGCCTTGAGCGCGGTGGCACGGCGCTCCAGCTCGGCCCCGCCGATGAAGCCCTGGCCGTGCAGCTCCTGGTACCGCTTGAGGTCGGCGCTGGTCTGGTCCCAGTTCGCCTGGGCGGCGCGCAGGCCGGCGGCGGCGGCGTCCTGGCCCAGCTTCAGGTCCACAGGGTCGAGCTGCGCGATCACCTGCCCCGCCTTCACCTCGTCGCCCACGTTGACCGAGCGGCTCATCAGCTTGCCGCCGACGCGGAAGGACAGCCGCGTCTCGGTGCGCGCCTTGATCTCGGCGGCGTACTCCTGCTGCGCGGTGGCGGACCCGCTCACCACCTTCTGGGTGCGCACGGCGCGGATCGGCTCGGGCTGCGGCTCGGGCTTCGAGCAGGCGGCCAGCACGGTGAGCAGGGACAGCCCGAGGGCGATCGACAAGGGGCGGCGGGCGTGAACAAGGCGGGGTCGCATGGGCAGAACTCCAAACTGACTGACTGGTCAGTAATGTACGGGTCAGCCTGAACCGATGTCAATTCCCGCGGACAGACCGTGGCGATAATCACGCCATGAGCGTCGATCACTACGAGAACTTCCCCGTCGCCTCGGTGCTGTGCCCACCCGCACTGCGCCCGGCCGTCACCGCGGTCTACTGGTTCGCG
>JBEEMX010000197.1:0-6243 GCA_041192465.1 Pseudomonadota bacterium
TTCAAGGCGGTCGGCAAGACGCTGGAGACGGCGCAGCTCGTGTACCGCCAGGTCAAGGCGCTCGAAGAGGCGGGGGCGTTCGCGGCTGAAATCGAGGTGGTGCCGGCCGACATCGCCGCTGCAATCTCGAAGCGCACCAGCCTGCTGCTCATCTCGATGGGTGCAGGGGCGGGTGGCGACGCGCAGTACCTCTTCGCCAGCGACGTGCTCGGCTCCAACACCGGCCACATCCCCCGCCACGCCAAGGTCTACCGCAACTTCGCCGCCGAACACGCCCGCCTGCAGGCCGAGCGCGTGGCCGCGTTCTCCGAGTTCCGCACGGACGTGGACAGCGGCGCCTACCCCGAGTCCCAGCACAACGTCGGCGTTGCGCCCGAGGTGCTCGCGCAGTTCACCCAGTTCCTTGACCAGCAGCCTTGAGCCCGCCCGCCATGAAGTCACCGTCCTACATCCTCACGCTCTCCTGCCCCGACAAGCCGGGCATCGTCCACGCCGTCTCGGGCCTGCTGTTCGCGCACGGCGCCAACATCCAGGAAGCCGCGCAATACAACGACCAGCAGACGGGCCTGTTCTTCATGCGGGTGCAGTTCGTCTGTGCGCAGACCGGCCGCGAGCAGCTTGACGCGGCGCTGCAAGATCTGGCGACGCAGTGGGCGATGACCGTCGATCTGCACCGCGCCGACCAGCGCATGCCCACCGTCATCTTTGTCAGCCAGCACGGGCACTGCATCAACGACCTGCTGTTCCGCTGCAAGAGTGGCGCGCTGCCGATCGAGGTCAAGGCGATCGTCTCGAACCACCGCGACTTCTACCAGCTCGCCGCCAGCTACAACATCCCCTTCCACCACCTGCCGATGACGGCGGCAACCAAGCAGGAAGTCGAGGCACGGCAACTCGACATCGTGCGGGCGGAAGGGGCGGAGCTGGTGATCCTGGCGCGCTACATGCAGATCCTGTCGGACCCGATGTGCCGGGCGCTGAGCGGACGGGCGATCAACATCCACCACAGTTTCCTGCCGAGCTTCAAGGGTGCGAAGCCGTATTACCAGGCGCATGACCGCGGCGTGAAGCTGATCGGCGCGACCGCCCACTACGTGACAGCGGACCTCGACGAAGGCCCGATCATCGAACAGGACGTGGCCCGCGTGGACCACAGCCTGACGGTGGACGATTTGACCGCCATCGGACGCGACACCGAGAGCCAGGTGCTGGCGCGGGCGGTCAAGTGGCACAGCGAGCGGCGTGTGCTGCTCAACGGGCACAAGACGGTCGTGTTCAAGTGAGCGCCAATCGCACTGGCGTCAGAGAGAAAAAGGAATTGGCATGACGACACTGCTGCGTTGGGGAATTCTCGGGACCGGCTGGATCGCCGATCTGTTTGTCAAGGATCTGCTGCTCACCGGGCACCAGGTCAGCAGCGTGGGTTCGCGGACGCAGGAGAACGCGGAGCGTTTCGCCGCTCGTTTTGGCATCCCGAACGCCCACGGCAGCTACGAAAGTCTGGTGGCCGATCCGCAAGTCGATATCGTCTATGTGGCGACTCCGCACCCGATGCATGCGGGCAATGCGATGGCCGCACTGAACGCCGGCAAGCACGTCCTGATCGAAAAGCCGATCACCGTCAACGCTGCCGAGGCGCGCGCGATCGTCGATCTGGCGAAGGCCAGGAAGCTTGTCGTGCTGGAGGCGATGTGGACACGGTTCCTCCCGCACATGGTCCGCATCCGCGAACTGATCGCCTCGGGGGCGCTCGGCACCGTCCATTCGGTCGTCGCCGATCACACGCGCGATCTGCCCGATGATCCCCTGCACCGGCTCAATGCGCTCGAACTCGGCGGCGGGGCACTGCTCGATCTGGGCATCTACCCGGTGTCTTTTGCCTGGGACATCCTGGGCAGGCCGGAGGAGATCCTGTCCATGGCGCGGTTCAAGGCCACGGGCGCCGACGCTGAGGTAGCGACCCTCTTCCGCCACGGCGGCGGCGCCATCTCGACGACGATCTCCTCCAGCGACAACGCCGGGCGCAACGTCGCTTCCATCCTGGGCACCGAGGCCCGCATCGACATCGACGCGACCTGGTACGCGCCGACCTCGTTCCGCCTCCTCGACAGCGAGGACAAGGTGATCGAGACCTACGTGTCCGACGTGCCGGGGCGCGGCATGCAATTCCAGGCCGATGAGATCGAACGGTTGGTGGCCGCTGGAACGCTGGCCGGCGACATCCTGCCCCCGGAGGAAAGTGTCGCGATCATGCAGACGCTGGACACGATCCGGGCACAGATCGGGCTGCGCTATCCAGGGGAGTAAGGGCGCGACGTTGCGGTGGTGAGCGCGGGCTTCAGTCGGCGAAGACGTATTCGAGCATTTCGTCCCCATGCGCATCCGGCTGGCCGGTCGAGACCCAGCCGAGGTTCCGGTAGAAACCGTAGGAGCGCACCTTCGGATCTGCCGAGCAGCACCCGGCCGATGCCTCGGTCTTCCCACGCAGGCAACAGCGCCAGCACGATGACTTCGCCCGTCTCCGGCGCACCGAAGCAGTAGCCGACCATCTGCCCATCGTCCAGACAGACATGGCCCGGCAGCGAGCCGTCGGCAATACCGTCGCACCAAGTGTCGCGGGTGACGCCGATGTTGGCCAGCTCGCTGACGGAGAAGGCGTTTTCGCGGGTCCGGCCGCGCAGATCGACGCAGGCGTCGGCGTCCTCGGGCACGGCGGGGCGGTAGGTCAGGGTCATGGGCGGGTGTCCTTCAATGGTTGATCCCGCACCATGTCCACGTAGGCCCGGTCGAGCAACTGCGCCGGCGTGATGCCGAGTTGCTGCATCAGCGCCTGCGCCTCCTGCTCGCCGGCCTCGACCGGCTCGCCCTCGCGCAGCACGACCTCCAGCTCCATGAATGTGCCCAGCCCCGCGACCCGGTCCAGATGCACCCGCGTGCGGCCGACGAGGTAGAGCGTGCGCTGCTTGACGACGCGGCCGGTCTGGCCGTGCGCGAGCGTCAGCACCTCGCGCAGCGTGTCGGGCGAGGCGGTGGGCGTGATGGCGTAGAACGAGGTATTCGGGCCGGTCTGGTCGGCGCGCTGGTAGAAGATCAGCTCGCCGCGCCCATCGCCGAAGTCGCGCAGCTTGAGGCGGCCGTTCGGGCAGGCGAAGAAGGTGTCGTCCTGCGCGATCTCGGTCGGCCCGGCGGTGGACAGCGGGGCGACGCGGCGGGCGAGGGCGTCGAGGTCGGCGATGTGCGCCTTGATTTCGGTGTTGCGGGCCATGTCGGGTGCTGCCAGGTGCGGTCAGGTGCTGGGGGTGCTGACCCAGTTTTCCAGCCGCAGCCCTGGGTAGTCGCGGAAATCCGCCTCGTTGTTGGTGACGAGCACGCAATCTGCCGCCAGCGCGTGGGCGGCGATGAGGCGGTCCAGTGCATCGCGGCGGCGGTCGCGCACCGCCTTGTAGAGCTGTGCGTACTGGTCGGCCGCCTCCTCCTCCAGCGCCAAGGGCGGCACCAGACCCGTCAGCCGCTCGATGGTGGCCGCCACCCGCGACTGGTCCTCGCCGCGCGCGCTGACGCCGCATTTCAGCTCCGCCAGCGTCACCACCGACATGACCACCTCCCCATAGACGCACCGGGCGAAACGCTCGGCCACTTCGGGCGGCTGGTGGCGCATCAGGTAGATGCAGATGTTGGTGTCGAGCATGTAGCGCATGGGATGGGGTCAATCCGCCGTGGGCTGGTCATCGGACAGCCCTGACCAGTCGCGCGCCTTCTGCTCGTGGAACTCGCGGCCCTCCGCCATGAAATCGGCGGGAAAAGCGCGGAACACGTCCATCAACCCTGCCAGCGACTGCCGGTGCAGCGGGCGGATGGTCCACACGCCCTGGTGCCACTCGATCTGGGCTTCTTCGGGAATCTCCGCAGGCAGCATGTCCTTGGGGATGCGAACGGCCAGTGAATTGCCGCTCTTGAAGATGCGTGTCGTCGTGGTGCGCATGCGGTGCTCCTGGCAGACTGTGTGATGACAGTGTATACATTGCAGGTGGCCCTGTCGCGCTTCAGTGCCACATCCACAGCAGCAGGTTCAGCGTCACGAACGACCCCAGCGTCGTCCCCAGCAGCGCCGCCGCACTGAAGCCCTCGTGCCCATGCCGTTGCGCCAGGATCGGGTAGATGCCCATGATCGGCATGGCTGCGGTCATCACCAGCGCGGTGCGCAGCTCGGGCGCGAGCGCGGGCAGGCCGACCGCCGCGCCGAGCGCCAGCGCGGCGAGGATGAACAGCGGGTGCAGCACCAGCTTGCCGAACACGATCGGCCCGATCTGGCGGCCCATGCCAGCGAGCGACAGGCCGTGCAGCGCGCCGCCGATGACAAACAGCGACAGCGCGCTGCTGGCCTGCGCGAACAGCGTCACCGTGCGCGCCAGCGGCCCCGGCAACTGCCAGCCGATCGCCGAGGCCAGGAAGCCCAGCACCAGCCCGAGGATCATCGGGTTCGTCGCCAGCCGCGCCAGCGACTGACCGACGACGCGCCACCAGGGCAGGTGGTGCGAGTCGCCCCGGTCGGCCAGCGCCAGCAGCAGCGGCAGCACGATCAGGTTCTCGACCAGCATGTTCAGCGCGAGCGCCACCCCCGCCACCGCCGGCAGCAGCAGCACCATGATCGGATAGCCGACGAAGCCGCTGTTCGAGCACGCCATGCCCATCGTGCTGATGGCGCTCTCCGACCATGACTTGCCGGCCACCCGCCGCGCCCAGACCATCCCCGCCGCGACCAGCGCCAGCGTGCCGGCGGCGTAGAGCAGCAGGTAGCTGGCGTTGAGCACATCGGCGATGCGGCGCTGGCTCAGGGCGTTGAACAGCAGCGCCGGAAGGGCCGCGTTGATGACGAACTTGCCATAGGCGCGCAGCTCGGCTTTCTCGAAGACGCCGCGGCGGGCACAGATGAAGCCGATGGCGATGATGAGGTAGAGGGGGCCGGTGATGGACAGGATGTCAAGCATCCGGGCAGTCTATCGCCGCACCGGCGGCACGCTGCGGGCGGCATAGAATCGAAGCCGATGAACGCGAATGCCCCCAGGATGACCGTCGATCTGCTGCTCAAGCGGATTTCCGACGAATACGAGTCGCTCAGCCGCCAGCTCAAGCTGATCGGCCGCTACGTCGAGCAGCACCGCGACCACCTCGGGCTGGAGGGCATCCAGGACGTGGCCGCCCACTGCGGCGTGCAACCTTCGGCGGTGGTGCGCTTCGCCAAGCACTTCGGCTTCACGGGGTTCACCGAGCTGCAGCGTGTCTTCCGCGATGGTTTGTCGCAGCAGATTGCACCCGGTCGCAACTACAGCGCCCGCATCCGCGACGTGATCGAATCCGGTGCGCCCAACCTGAACGCGGCGCAGATCGCCCACGAGTTCCTCGGCGGCAGTCTCGCGGGGATGCAGGAGCTGCAGAACACGCTGGACGAGGTGGCGTTCGGGCGGGCAGTCGATCTGCTGGCCGACACGCAGACGGTGTGGATCATGGCCTCGCGGCGGTCGTACCCGGTGGCGGTGTACCTCGATTACGCGCTGCAGCACACCGACAAGCGCATCGGACTCGTCACCGCGATGGGCAGCATGCACGAGGGGCAGATGCGCTCGGTGCGGGAGGGTGACGTGCTGATCGCGATCTCGTTTGCGCCCTATGCCGAGGAAACCGTCACCGTCGCGCAGCAGGCGGTGCAGCGCGGTGCCCGGCTCATCGCGCTCACCGACAGCCGCATGAGTCCGCTCGCCCGCGAGGCCGATGTGGCGCTGATCGTGCAGGACAGCGCGACCTTCGGGTTCCGCTCGCTCACGGCGTCGATGGGGCTGGCGCAGGGCCTGTTCATTGCGCTGGCGTACCGGCTGGAGCTGCCGTACCGGCCGACGCAGGCCGCAGCGGTCAGTCGGTGATGTAGCCCGGGTGGCGCTGACGGATCGCGTCGGCGACGAGGAGCGTGCCGCTGAGGTGGTCGCGCAGGGCTTGCTGGGCGGCGGGCGCGTCGTGGGCAGCGATGGCGGCGAGGATGCGGCGGTGGTCGGCCAGGATCGCCTGCATCTTGCCCTGCGCGGGCAGGTGCAGCAGCCGCAGCCGGTCCACCTGCCCGCTGCGCTGGTGGATCAGGTCGGCGAGTTCCGCCACACCGGCCGCCGCCAGCATCGCGGCGTGAAAGGCCCGGTCGGCGCGCACGAACTGCGGCCCGTCTTCGGCTTGCATCGCCTGCTGCTGCTGGGCGAT
>JBEEMX010000198.1:0-6237 GCA_041192465.1 Pseudomonadota bacterium
GACGTCAAGCGCGAAGGCTGGGCGATCGAATGCCGGATCAATGCGGAAGACCCGTTCCGCAACTTCCTGCCCTCGACCGGCCGGTTGGTGCGCTACGCGCCGCCGGCCGCCGATCTGGTGCAAGGCACCGAGACGCTGCAAGGCCCCGCCTACGAGAAGGGCCACTTCGGCGGCGTGCGCGTGGACACCGGTGTCTACGAGGGCGGTGAGATCCCGATGTTCTACGACTCGATGATCGCCAAGCTGATCGTCCACGGCCGTGACCGCACGGAAGCGATTGCCAAGATGCGCGAGGCGCTCAACGGCTTCGTGATCCGCGGCATCAGCTCGAACATCCCCTTCCAGGCCGCGCTGCTGGCGCACCCGAAGTTCGTCACGGGTGACTTCAACACCGGTTTCATCGCCGAGCACTACAGCCACGGTTTCAAGGCCGAGGACGTGCCGCACGACGACCCGCTGTTCCTGGTGGCACTCGCCGCCTTCGTGCGCCGCAAGGCCCGCGAGCGCGCCGCCGGCATCAGTGGCCAGTTGCCCGGCCACGGCGCCAAGACCGCGCCGGATCTGGTGGTGGCCGTGCTCGGTGCGCAGGGCCAGCACGTCTACCACGAGGTCCAGGTCAGCGGCTACGACGCACCCGCCGCCACCGCCAACGTGCTGATCGGCGACCGCACCTACGCGATCCGCAGCCACACCAAGCTCGGTGACCTGCTGATGACGGGTGTGTGCAACGGCGTGCCGTTCACCGCGCAGGTGGAGCGCGGCTCGGCCAAGGCGCCACTCGCCATCCGCGTCGCCCACAACGGCACGCAGATCGACGCCCTGGTGCTCAACCCGCGGGCGGCGAAGATGATGAAGCTGATGCCCTACAAGGCGCCGCCCGACACCAGCAAATCGCTGCTGTCGCCGATGCCGGGGCTGCTGGCCGATGTGCCGGTGGTGGTCGGCCAGAAGGTGCAGGCCGGGGAGAAGCTGGCGGTGATCGAGGCGATGAAGATGGAGAACATCCTCGTCGCGGCGCAGGATTGTGTCGTCGCCGAGATCCTCGCGAAGAAGGGCGAGAGCCTGAGCGTGGACCAGCCGATCCTGCGGTTTGAATGAGGCGGAGGAACATCATGAGCACCCCCAAACCCTTCAAGATCCTCGGCCTCCAGCAGATCGCCATCGGCGGCCCCGACAAGCAGCGCCTGAAGTCCCTCTGGGTGGACATCTTCGGCCTGTCGGTCAAGAGTACCTTCGTGAGCGAACGCGAGAACGTGGACGAGGACATCTGTGCCCTCGGCGACGGCCCGACCGCGATCGAGGTCGATCTGATGCAGCCGCTGGACATCGACAAGAAACCCGCCGTCCACACCACGCCGCTCAACCACGTCGGCCTGTGGGTGGACAACCTGCCGCTGGCGGTCGAGTGGATGACGGCCAACGGCGTGCGCTTCGCGCCGGGGGGCATCCGCAAGGGCGCTGCAGGTTTCGACATCTGCTTCATCCACCCCAAGGCCAGCGACGAGTTCCCGATCGGCGGCGAGGGCGTGCTGATCGAGCTGGTGCAGGCGCCAGCCGAGGTGATCGCCGCGCTCGGCTGAGTTTCTGGTCGTGGCAGGCACCGGCTGACAGTCCCCTGTCAGCCGCATGATTTTGAATTAAGAATTCAGGAGACAGCCCATGACCGCCCACACCGCCCATACCGATTACGCCGAATTCCACCGCCGCTCCATCGAAGACCGCGAAGGTTTCTGGGGCGAGCAAGCCGCTCTGATCGATTGGCACAAGCCCTTCGAGCAGGTCTGCGACTACAGCCATCCGCCCTTCGCCAACTGGTTCGTGGGGGGGCAGACCAATCTGTGCCACAACGCGATCGACCGCCACCTTGCGGCCCGCGCTGACCAGAACGCGCTGATCTTCGTCTCGACCGAGACCAACACCGAGAAGACCTACAGCTTCCGCGAACTGCACAGCGAAGTGCAGCGCATGGCGGCGATCCTGCAGAGCCAGGGTGTCGTCAAGGGTGACCGCGTGCTGATCTACATGCCGATGATTCCGGAGGCGGCGTTCGCGATGCTGGCCTGCGTGCGCATCGGGGCGATCCATTCGGTGGTGTTCGGCGGCTTCGCGAGCCACTCGCTGGCCAGCCGCATCGACGACGCCGCGCCGAAGGTCATCGTCAGCGCCGACGCCGGCATGCGTGGCGGCAAGGGCGTGCCGTACAAGCACCTGCTTGACGAAGCCATCAGCCTCGCCACCAGCAAGCCGGCCGCGGTCGTGATGGTCGATCGTGGCTTGGCGCCCTACGCCAAGGTGGAAGGCCGCGATGTCGACTACGCCACGCTGCGCGCCCAGCACCTGGACGCCGTCGTCCCGTGCGAGTGGGTCGCCTCCGACCACCCGTCCTACATCCTGTACACGTCGGGCACCACCGGCAAGCCCAAGGGCGTGCAGCGCGACACCGCCGGCTACACCGTGGCGCTGGCCGCCTCGATGAAGCACATCTACATGGGCGAGCCGGGCGAGACCTACTTCTCGACCAGCGACATCGGCTGGGTCGTCGGCCACAGCTACATCATCTACGGCCCGCTGATCGGCGGCATGGCGACGATCCTGTACGAGGGCCTGCCGATCCGCCCGGACGCCGGCATCTGGTGGAGCCTGGTCGAGAAGTACAAGGTCACGGTGATGTTCTCGGCGCCGACCGCCGTGCGCGTGCTGAAGAAGCAGGATCCTGCCTTCCTGACGAAGTACGACCTCTCCAGCCTGAAGGCGCTGTTCCTGGCCGGCGAGCCGCTGGACGAACCAACTGCCAAGTGGATCGCCGAGGCGCTGGGCAAGCCGATCGTGGACAACTATTGGCAGACCGAAACCGGCTGGCCGATCATGGCGATCTGCAACGGCGTCGAACCGGCGCCCAGCCGCTTCGGCTCACCCGGCAAGGCGGTGTACGGCTACGACGTGAAGCTCATCGATGAGGCCACGGGCGAGACGATCACCGAACCGGGCAGGAAGGGCGTCGTCGCAGTGGAAGGTCCGCTGCCGCCGGGCTGCCTGCAAACCGTGTGGGGCGATGACAAACGCTTTGTCAGCACCTACTGGACCAGCATCCCCGGCCGGCAGATGTACAGCACCTTCGACTGGGGCGTGCGCGATGCGGATGGCTACTACTTCATCCTCGGCCGCACCGATGACGTGATCAACGTTGCTGGCCACCGCCTGGGCACCCGCGAGATCGAGGAAAGCATCTCCAGCCACGCCAACGTCGCCGAAGTGGCCGTGGTGGGCGTGGCCGACCAGCTCAAGGGCCAGGTGGCCATGGCCTTCGTGGTGGTCAAGGACGCCAGTCGCGTCACGACGGCCGAAGAGGAACGCAAGCTGGAAGCCGAGATCTTCAGGGTCGTGGATGCGCAACTCGGCGCCGTGGCCCGCCCGGCGCGGGTGCGCTTCGTCACCGTGCTGCCCAAGACGCGCTCGGGCAAGGTGCTGCGCCGCGCGATCCAGGCCGTCTGCGAAGGCCGCGATGCCGGTGATCTGACGACCATGGAAGATCCGGCTGCCCTGATGCAGATCAAGGATCTGGTCACGGGCTGAACTACCGGATCTTCTGCATCTGCCGCCTTCGGGTGGCGATTCCGGACGCCCGCCCCGCCCATTCGAGCGGGGCTTTTTTTCGTCCGGGTTTCAATTCTTCTTCAGAATAGCAAGGGGTGAAAGTCACGAAAAGTTACATAATCGTTTCAAATCACTGACTGGAAGCGAACCGGACATGCCCCGCATCCACATCATTGCCGGCCCGCCGGGCGCAGGAAAAACCACGTTTGCCAAGGAGTACCTGCCGCAGGAGGCTGCGTGCAAGAACTTCATTGACGCCGATCTGATCGCCTACGGCCTGTCGCCCTTCGCGCCGGAGCGCATGGCGATGCGGGCGAGCAAGCTGATGCAGATGACCATCCAGGACATGCTGCGGCTGCGCGAAACCTTCGGCTTCGAGACCTCGCTGCGCAGCCGCGACTACGCCAGCCTGATCCCCGACTGGCGCAGCAAGGGCTATGTGGTGCAGATGGTGTTCCTGTCGCTGCCGTCCTACGAGGTGGCACAGCACCGGGTCAACGAGCGGGTGCGCCAGGGCGGCATGCGCATGGCGAGCGATGTGGTGCGCCGCCGCTACGAGGCGGGGCTGCATAACTTCCACGCGGTCTACAAGGATCTGGTGGACCTCTGGGTGCATTTCGACAATGCAGGCCCAGTGCCGAGACTGGTGGACTGGAGTGGTGCATGAAGAACGGAACCCTGATCCAGAACTACATCGCACCCGAGGTGCTAGGCGCGTATTCGGCCCTGAAACGGGCGGCTGAAATCTCGCGGCAGATTGCCTTCCTCACCGGTACAGATGTGATCGTTGTCCAGGAGGGCCGCATCCTGCGCGAGTCTGGCGCCGAGAGCTACGACCTGCGCACCGAGCGGCCGACCGGCAACGTCCATCCGCTGACCCGCCCACTGCGCTGAACTGAACTGAATCCGATTCAGCGCGGCAGCGCGTCCCTCAGGCACTGCACCTGCCGTGCGATGGAGGCCGGCAGCGGAATCTGGCCATTCAGTACTGCGCGGATGTGCTCGGCAGTGGTTCCCGCATCGATCGCGGCGGGCAGCACCGGCAGTTCGACCAGCACGCCCTCTTGCGGCGCCACCGACCTGTCCGGGTCCAGCACGCCCGCCCGGTAGACATCCAGCCGTGGCTGCCGGCGTGCATCTGCCACCGGCTCGCCCTCGGTGCCACGCATCAGCACGGCATCTGCGCTGCTCTCGCGCAGGTACTGCGACAGGCTCACCGCGTACTCCGGGTGGGTGTGGTTGACGACCCGCAGCGCGCTTGGCATCACCGGCAGGATCTTGGCAATCGTGTGCCCGCTGTTGCGCAGGCCGAGCACGCGGCGCAGCGCCAGCAACTGCGCCAGCGGCCGGTTGAGGGTTTCAAGCGACATGAACACCGGCTCGCCGCGCGCCCACTGCGCTGCGGCCCGCTCGGCGTCGGCTGCGGGGGGCAGGCCAAGTGCGGTGAAGATGGCTGCGCTGGTGACGCGGCCGGGGTCGTCGATCGGGCCGTGGACCAGCACCGGCACGCCTTCACGCGCCAGCAGCAGCGCCAGCAGCGGCGTGAAGTTCGGCAGCTTGCGGGCGCCGTTGTACGACGGCAGCAGCACGGCAGGCGACGGGCCGGGCGCGAGCGGCAGCGTGTGCACCATCGCCGCTTCGACGAAGGCCGAGAGTTCGTCCGCCGACTCGCCCTTGATGCGCATCGCCAGCGCGAAGCCGCCGAGTTCGAGGTCGCTGACACGGCCGCCGAGGATGCGGGTCATCAGGTCGAGCGCCTGCGCGCGGGTGAGGGAGCGGGCGCCATCCTTGCCGCGGCCGATGGTCTTGAGGTAGGGGGCGATGGTCATGGGGAGATTGTCATCGGCAGGTTCAATCGGTGCCCGTGTCGGCCTGTTGCGCCAACAGCGCCCGCCGCACGGCCGCCATGGCTGGCTGCAGTGCGCGCCAGGCGGAAGCATCGAAGCCGGTGGGGCGGCGTGTCGTGATGTCGCTGCGCTGCAGCTCCAGCGCGTCGCGGCAGGCGAACACCACGCTGTTGGTGCCCCGTTCGCCATCGCCGACCACCAGCACCGCATCCGCGCCGAAGGACAGCCGGATACGGGCCACATGCACATCGAACAGCGGCTGGCTCGCGCTGCTGGGCAGGTTGGCGACCAGCCAGCCGGTGTCGGTGAGCGCGCTGGCGCAGTCGTCATAGAACGCCTGCGAGCACAGCGCCTCGGGCAACCCTTCCCAGTCGAAGCCGTCCGCCAGCAGCACGTCGAAGCGCTGCGGCGACTCGCGCACCAGCACCGCGCCGTCCAGACACACCACGCGAAAGCGTGTGCTGTCCGGCGGGATGCCGAAGTCGTCGCGCAGCGCGATCACATGCGGGTTGATTTCGGCGGTCAGCAAGGTTGCCTCGGGCAGGTGCCGGTGGCAGAACTTCGCCAGCGAGCCGCCACCCAGGCCGACCAGCGCCAGGCTCGCCGGCCGTGGCTGCCACAGCAGAAACCCCATCATCCGCTGCGTGTACGCCAGATCCAGTCCGTCGGGGTCGTCCATGCGCATGCGGCTCTGGATCTCGCTGAGCGAGAAGTGCAGGGCGCGGACGGTGCGTGCCTGGTCCTGGTAGATGTAGGGGCGGACGTGGTCGTCCGCTGGCGATGGCGTGTCGGGCAT
>JBEEMX010000199.1:0-6232 GCA_041192465.1 Pseudomonadota bacterium
GGCGAAGTGGAGGGTCTGGGTCATGGGCGGTCTCGGTCTGTCTCGTTCGGTGGGGGGATCAGCACCGGCACTCTAGGGACGCCCCGCACCGGCTGCAGCAGGTGCGTTGACCATTTTTGATCATTGCCCTGCGCTCAGGGCGTACCGGTGGCCGTGCGCTGGCGGCGCACCG
This sequence comes from Pseudomonadota bacterium, assembly GCA_041192465.1. Lineage (GTDB taxonomy): Bacteria > Pseudomonadota > Gammaproteobacteria > Burkholderiales > Burkholderiaceae_C > Sphaerotilus. Next base: position 173 of record JBEEMX010000199.1, read on the forward strand.
CGACCTGCATGTCCTCGGGAAGCTTGCCGGGCCGGTCGGCGTCGCGCTGCACGAGCAGTTCAGCCGTGGCCAGGGCCGGCGGGAGCGGGTGGTCGCTGGTGCGCTGGGTGCGGGCTTCGGCCATCAGGCGTGCGGCGTCGGCAGCCGAGGTCACGCGCAGGCTGTACAGCGGCGGGCCGTCCTGCAGACCGAGCGTGACCCCCTCGGCCGTGATCTCGCGCACCCGCAGGCCCGAACCCGCCACGGCCGAGCCGAGGGCTTGTGACTGCAGCCTGCCGTCCAGCAGCAGCGTGGCCAGCGGTGGCTGGGCGCTTGGGGCGGTGCCGACCAGGGCGATGCCGGGTGGCAGGTTCGCGGGCAGCTCGGCGCCGGAAGGTAGCACGTCGGGCACCGCCACCACGGGCAGCCCCGGCCCCGCGGGCGTGGCCGTCGGTATGGGTGCCGGGGTGGCGGTGTCGCCCGGCGCGGTGCGGTAGAGGCTGTCCCCGATCCAGACCGCGGCCCCGATCACCACCGCGAGTCCCGCCGCGCTCCGCAGAGGCCAGGAGGCGTTGGTGGGCGTGGCGCGGCGTGGGGGTTGTCCTGCTGGCTTCATGGTGATTTCCTGGGGGCTTGACAGCGTTGTCTGTGGGTTCAGTGCTTCGATCAATTTTCAGCGATTGAGACGAATTTCGATCGCCTTAACCCCCTCTACTCCCACTGTTGACTTGAAGGGACTGGGGTGTTCAGGGGTTTGCGCCGTCCTTTGGTCTTGTTAATATGAATCAAAATGTAAACTTGTAAACAAATGAAGACTTTTTTGTACCCGTTGACCCGCGTGCTGTCTGCTGTTCTGGCCGGTGTGCTGGCCACGGCGGCCCACGCTGAATCCGCCGCACCCTCGGGCGTGCGCCGCACGGAGCAGACCTACCAGGTGCCCGCCGTCAAGCTGCTGGCCGCCGATGGCCGTCCCCGGCTGCTGCGCCCGCTGCTCGACGATGGACGGCCGGTGGTGATGACCTTCATGTACAGCTCCTGCACCACGGTCTGCCCCGTGACCAGCCAGGTGATCGACGAGTTCGTGCGCGCCCTCGGCAGCGAGGCGCGGCAGGTCAACGTCGTGTCCGTGTCGATCGACCCCGACCACGACACCGCCACCCGGCTGGCCGAACACGCGCGCAGCCGCGGTGCCACTGGCGCCTTCCTCACCGGCGATCCGCAGAGCGCCGAGACCGTGCAACGCGCGTTCGGCGCCTGGCGCGGCGACAAGATGAACCACGACCCGGTGGTCTTCCTGCGCGCGCCGGCCAGCCCGGTCTGGGTGCGTCTGGAGGGGCTGGTGAGTCCACAGCGACTGCTGGACGAGTACCGCCGCCTCAAGCCTGCCTGACCTCCCGATTCCCCTTCGATCCCTGCCAACACACCATGCACGACCACCCTGACATGCCTTCCAGCCGCCGCCGTTTCCTGCGTTTTTCTGCCGGAGCTGCGGCCACCGCGGCCACGGCGGCGGCGCTGCCCCTGGTGCCGGGTGTGGCCCGTGCGGCGGTGCAAGGCACCGACACCCGCTGGGCCATGACCTCGGACCCGGCGCTGTGGCAACAAGCGTGGGCGCGGCGCTTCACCAACGTGCTGCCCAACCTGCTGGCGGCGGCGTCCATCTACAAGCCCACCGTCGGCGCCACCGACTACACCATCGGCGCGGGGCAGGCCACGGCGGACGTGCTGGGCGTGCCGGGCATTGCGACCACCATCTGGGGCTATGCCAACCAGGAAACCGGCCCGACCTTCCCCGGCCGCACGCTGCAGGTCAGCAAGGGCGTGCCGATCACCGTCCACTGGGTCAACCGGCTCGTCAACGCCAGTGGCCAGGCGCTGCCGCACCTCCTGCCCATCGACCAGACGATGACCCTCCAGACGCCGACGACCGGCGTGCCGCTGGCGGTTCACCACCATGGCAGCAACTCGGCGGCGGAGTTCGATGGCGGCCCCGATCAGTGGGCCACCCCGCTGCGCCGCCAGACCGGACCCGGCATCACGGGCAACGCCGTGCAGGTCGGCACCGCCGAGGCCGTCACCTACGTCTACGACAACACCCAGGAAGCCTCGCTGCACTGGTACCACGACCATGCCGAAAGCCTCACCGGCGTGAACGTGCAGGCGGGCCTGGCCGGGCTGTACGTCGTGCGCGACGCCAATGAAAAGGCACTGCAGTCCGCCTGGAGATTCCCGGCCGCGCAGCACGAGGTGGCGCTGGTGCTGCAGGACCGCACCTTCGACGCCCAGGGCCAGTTCGTCTACGCGTCCAACCCGGCCAACTTCGCGCCGCTGAACCTGCCGCTGTCGGGCGCCTTCCCGCCCGGCAGCCCGAGCCACATGCCCGAGGTGTTCGGCGACGTGATCCTCGTCAACGGCAAGGCGTGGCCCAGCCTGTCGGTGGAGCCGCGGCCCTACCGCCTGCGCCTGCTCAACGCCTCGGACTCGCGCTTCTTCACGCTCAGGAACTCGGCGCCGAGCTGGGTGCCGATGTCCGTCATCGGCACGGATGTCGGTCTGCTCAACACCCCCGTGCCGGTCGGCGCGGCGGGCCTGACCATCGCGCCGGGCGAACGCTACGACGTGGTGATCGACTTCTCGTGGGCCTGGCTCCTCGGGGGTCAGATCGACCTGCTGAACTCGGCGCCCACGCCCTTCCCGGCGGGTGGGCCGCCGTCGGCGGGGGCGGCGACGGTGATGCGCTTCAAGGTGGGTTTGCTGGCCAACCTGCTGGTGCCGAGGGCGGTCATGGGCAGTACCACGGCACTGCGCGGCAGCAACGGCACGGCACTGCTGCCCGCCGCACTGGGCGACACGGCGGCCACGCCCGTGCGCCGCATCCTGCTGGGCGAGGGCTCGGACGAGTACGGCCGCATCAACCCCATGCTCGGCGTCTACGACCCGACCGGCGCCAGCAACCTCGGCACCCAGGGCTTCAACGACCCCGTGACCGAGACGCCCCGCCTGGGCAGCACCGAGGTCTGGGAGTTCTGGAACACGACGCTCGATGCCCACCCGGTCCACCTGCATCTGGTCAAGTTCCGCATCAAGAACCGCCAGGCGTTCGATCCCGCCAACACGCAGCCGACGGCCATGCGCAATGGCTGGACTGGCGTGAAGCTCCTGCCGGGTGCGCCGCTGCTGGGGGCGGCCGTGGCACCGGCGGCCACCGAGAGCGGCTGGAAGGACACGGTGATCTGCCCGCCGGGGCAGGTCACGCGCATCGTCATGACCTTCGACCGGCCGGGCAAGTTCGTCTACCACTGCCACATCCTGTCGCACGAGGACCACGACATGATGCGGTGGTTCCTGGTGGCCTGATCGCCCTGCCGCAGGCACCGGTCAGCGGTTGGCGTTGAGCACCGGCGACAGCGGCACCAGGGTCTGGTGGAGCGGCGGTGCCCAGCCCTGCATCTGGCCGACCTGGGCGGCGATGCGCTGGCCGGGTCCGAGCGACAGGCGCACGAAGCGGCCCGCCGCTGCCCGGTTGTTCACGCCCGATTCGAGCCGCTCCAGCACATGCTCGACCGACCACGCTCCGCGGCTGCGGCGCAGCGCATCGGTGAAAAAGAAAGCCGCGGCGTAGACCTCGCCCTGCAGCACGGTGGCGCTGGCAGGGTCCAGCCCCAGCGTGCGCAGCCACGGCTTCAGGCCGGTGGCCGCGGCGGCGTGGAACTGCGTCGGGGTGTTCTGCACCGAGGCCCAGCGCACCTTCGGCCGCCACACTGCCGGCAGCCCCAGTGCGTCCAGGGTCTCCGGTGGCGCCAGGTGCGCCGACAACCACAGCGACGGCCGGCTGTCGTCGCCGGCCGCGCTGCGTGCTGCGAGCAAGGTGCTGACCTGCGGTGCGGCCAGCCAAGCCACCACCAGCTCATGTGCCGCACCGAGCGGCTCCCCCGACGCCAGCGGCTGCACGCGCAGATCCCGCAGCCGCATGGGCACTGCAACCTCTGTCCGGGCCTGCAGCGCCTGGAACTCCCGCGCCGCCGCGGCCCCCGGTTCGGTGTCGAACCAGAGGTGCAGGCGCGATGGCGGGGTACCCAGGGTGTCGAGCGCCCGTGCGGCCACGCGCGCTTCGGCGAGGGCGCCTTCCGACAGGTAGAGCGCGTGGTGGCGCGGCTGGGCGGCGGTCGTGGCCGGCACCTGGTCGATCAGCGGAAACACGCAGGGCAGCGCCTGCGCTTCGCAGAACGCCTCGACCGGCGCCCACTGCGCCGCCCCGGCGCCCGACACCACCGCGTACACCGGCTGCGCCCGCAGGTGCTGCTGCAACTGCGCGGCCCACTCGGCGGGTGGGCCGGTGAGGGTCCAGACATGCAGCGCCACGCGGACCTGGCCAAACGTCTGCTGGCGCGCCCAGGCCGCCAGCGTCGTCTCCACTGCCTCGCGCCGGTCGGCGGGGGCGTCGGGCGTGACGATGGTGGCCAGGTGCAGCCGGGTGCCGTCCAGCCCGCGCAGCGCCGTGTCACCAACCGGCCCGAGCCGCTCCAGCCAGGCCAGCAGATCGGCCACGGCCGCCTCGTCGAGGTCGTAGCGCGGCATCCAGGAACTCAGCGCCTGGCCATCCGGGTCCACGCCGCTGCGCAGCGCGCGCGCCAGGGTCTCGGGGGTGTAGGCCGAACGGGATTCGACCCGCGTGCCGGGTGGTGCGGTGCCCGTGGCGGTGCGTCGGATAGTGAGCGGCTGGCCGGGCGCGAACAGGCTGGCGGCCGTGATCGGCGGAATGCGCAGCAGCCCCTCCTGGTCGCCCAGCCCGCTGCGCCGGTGGCACTGCACGCACGCCGCCGCCGCCCCCGCCATGTCCGGCGATTCCGCACGGCGGGCCTGCAGGGCGCGGCCGTCCGGGAGCCGGCCTTCGACATAGAGCGCCTGGCCGCGGGTGGCATCGGGTGCGGCGTGTGCCAACCCTGCGGCCAGCGCGAGCAGCACCGAGGGCCGCCAGAGCGTGCGGTGGTGGGTCGTCATGGGCCGCAGTTTGTGGCGCGGTCCTGTGGTGTGATCGAGTAAAAAGATGTTCTATGGAAAACACCGATGGAAAATTTTTTCCAAAACAAGAAACCCATCGCTATAGTTCACCCCCAATTCACCACCCTGTCGCCCCCTCTGTTCGCCTAGGAATTTCCATGAAAAACGTCGCCGTTTTCGGTGCTGGTCGCATCGGCCGCATCCACGCTTCCAATCTCGCCAGCCTGCCTGGCGTGAAGCTCCAGTACATCTGCGACCCGATGGGCGACAGCGCCAGCCAGCTCGCCCAGCAGCTTGGCGCCCAGGTCTCGACCATCGAAGCCGTGCTGGCCGATGCCTCGATCGACGCCGTGGCGATCACCTCGCCCACCTCGACCCACTCCGAGCTGATCACCCGTGCCGCCGCCGCCGGCAAGCACATCTTCTGCGAGAAGCCGGTGGATCTGTCGGTGCCGCGCGCCATCGCCTGCGGCGAGGCGGTCAAGGCGGCGGGGGTGGCCTGCATGATCGGCTTCCAGCGCCGCTTCGACCCGACCTTCAACGAAGCCGCGATCCGCATGGCCAAGGGCGAGATCGGCAACCCCGAGATGCTGATCATCACCAGCCGCGATCCGGGCGCGCCGCCGGCCGAGTACATCAAGGCTTCGGGCGGCATCTTCCGCGACATGCTGATCCATGACCTGGACGTGTTCCGCTGGATCCTGTGCAGCGATGGCGACGAAGCCGAGTGGTTGTCCGCTGCTGGCTCGGTGCAGACCGACCCGGCCATCGCCGCGCTCGGCGATTTCGACAGCACCGCCGTCTCGATCAAGACGAAGCAGGGCCGCCTCTGCCAGATCAACACCTCGCGCCGCGCGGCTTATGGCTACGACCAGCGCTTCGAGGTGCTGGGCTCGAAGGGCATGCTCCAGTGCGGCAACCACACCCCGAGCGAAGTGGTGCAGTGGGATGCGAACGGCATCCGCGCCGACAAGCCCGAAGCCTTCTTCCTGCAACGTTACGCCGCGGCCTACAAGGCCGAGATGACGCACTTCTTCGAGTGCCTGCAATCGGGCGCGCCGTTCCGCACCACGGTGGCGG
>JBEEMX010000200.1:0-6228 GCA_041192465.1 Pseudomonadota bacterium
TTACCCTCACTCGCAAGACGAACACTGGTGGCCTTGTGAGTCAACGCTAAATATTGGTACAAAACCAGCGGGTGAGCTACCTGCCTCGACCTTCCTCACCAAGAGGATGCCCTGTACGCACCAAGGCATCGACCATGAGCTGCGTCTACGTCATCTCCCGCCACCGTCATCTTGAAATGCGCCTGATCGTACTTCCCCACTCCACCAATGCTGCTAACGGCCACTGGAGCGGTGTATTTTCGCGCTTCGGGGAGGATATTTCGGCATTTCTGCATGGATCACCAGCGACAAAAAACAAGCTCAAGTGCTTCCATCGACTCGGAGCCGCTGCGCATCGCCTACGACGTGGTCGGCGCGCCGGCCTTCCTGGTGCAGTACAACTCGGACCTCAGGGTCGCGCAGGAGCGGGCGCCGGACATCCAGTTCCACGCGATGCGGGAGCACTCGGGGCGGGTGTTCGGGGCTGCGCCGACGCTCTGAGTGGCTGCGCTGGCGGGAACCACAGGGACCACACTCTTCCGGCCAATTGCCGTACAGTTGCACGAGGAGAACCCCCCATGCCCGCCTCTTCCTCCCCCGCAACCGCCCGTCTCGAAGCGCGCATCAGCACCGACCTGCACGCGATGCTCAAGCGCGCCGCCGAACTCCAGGGCCGCACCATGACGGATTTCGTGATCGCCGCGGTGCAGGACGCCGCGCAGCAGGCGATCGCGGAAGCCGAGGTGGTGCGGCTGTCGCTGGAGGACCAGCGGTGTTTCGCCGAGGCGCTGCTGTCGCCCCCCGAACCCGCACCCGCCCTGGTGCGCGCCTTCGCCCGCCGCCGCCAGTTGCTGGGTGCGGACTGACGGCTGGCGATGACCACACCGCCACCGTTCCAGGTCCACCCCCTCACCGCCGACCTCGACCGCACCACGTTCTGCAGCGGCTCCGCCCCACTGGACCGCTACCTGCGCGAGCAGATCACCCAGGATGTCCGGCGCCGGGTTGCGGCCTGCTTCGTGGCGCTGACCACCGAGGCCACGCCCCGGCTGGCCGGTTACTACACCCTCGCCTCCGCCAGTCTGCTGCTCGCGGATCTGCCCGCTGCCACAGCCCGCAAGCTGCCGCGCTATCCCAGCGTGCCCGCCGTGCGCATGGGCCGACTGGCGGTCGATCAGGCGTTCAAGGGACGAGGACTGGGCAGCACCTTGGTCGCCGATGCGCTGGACCGGGCGATCCGCTCGGAGATTGCCGCCCATGCGCTGATGGTCGATGCCAAGGACGAAGCCGCCGCCGCGTTCTACCGGCACCAGGGCTTCATCGCCTTGCCAGAGTCACCACTGGTGTTGTTCCTGCCGCTGGGAACGGCCGCAGCAGCGCGGGGACCGTCAGCGCGCTGAAGTGGCCGATGGACTCAGCAACACCTTCGCCGCCTCGATCCGCAACCCCATCTCCACCCGCCCGTCGTTCATGACGTGCAGCAGGAACCGCCGCGGATCGGTGAATTCCTCTGCGCCCACCGCTGCTGCGTCGGGTGTCGGCACCTTCACCGGCAACGCCGCCCGGTACTCGGCGGCACGGATACTCACCAGCCGCGACAGCAACTCCGCCTGCCCTTCCGAACCCGGCCGGATGTCGAGCCACGGCGTCTCGGCAAACACCGGCGCGAGGTCGGGCGCGATGTAGGCCGACCAGACCTCGCCCTCCGGACTGTCGATTTGCAGCGCGGGCATGACCGGCGCCTGCTGCACGCCATCGGCCGACGGCAGCAGCTCGACGCGGTGCGGCGGCACCTCGGCCAGAAAGCGCGTGCGCAGGTGCTCCAGCAGCGCGTGCGCCTCGGCCGTCGGCACCGGCTCGGCCAGCGAGAACCAGAGCTGGCAGGCGTCCGTGCCCGACACCGCGATGCCGGGCGCGGGCCAGCCGAGATCGGTCTGCACGCCCTGCCACATCCGCCCGAGCACCGCCCAGTCGGCCGGCCGCGCCAGCGACAGCACCAGCGCACGCACCCGGCCATCGTCCTCGGCCCGGTAGAGCCGGTCGCGCTCGGCCTGCAGGCGCGGACTCGTCACCACCTCGCCCACGGCCCCCATCACGCCACCTCCGCGCCTTCGCCCGCGCTCCAGATGGCGTGCCAGTCTTCGGTGTCGAGCGTCAGCGCCTGGGCGGCGAGCGCCTCGTCCAGCGCCTCGATGCGCTGGCTGCCGACGAGCGGGTACGGCCGGCTCGGGTGGCGCAGCAGCCACGCATAGGCGACCGTGGCCGGCGTGACGCCGTGGCGGCGGGCGATGTCGTCGAGCGACGCACGCACACGCAGCGCGTCCGGCGCCGTGCCGGTGAACAAGCGCCCGCCCGCCAGCGGCGACCAGACCATCGGCCGCAGGCCCAGCGCCAGCATCTGGTCGAGCGTGCCGTCGTGCAGCGGCGTGCGGTGCAGCGGGTGCAGCTCGATCTGGTTCGTCGCCAGCGGCACGGCGGCGTTCAACAGGGCGAACTGCGACGGCGTGAAGTTGGACACCCCGAAGGCCCGCACCTTGCCCGCCGCCTGCAGCCGCGTGACCGCCTCGGCGATCTCGGCCGGGTGCATCAGCGGATCCGGTCGGTGGATCAGCAGCAGGTCGAGCCGGTCGGTCTGCAAGGCGCGCAGGCTGTTCTCCACGCTGGCGACGAGGTGCGCAGCGGAGGTGTCGTAGGACTTGAGCCGGTGCTCCGGCCGGCTCGGGTGGAGCAGCTTGATGCCGCACTTGCTGACGAGCTGCATCCGCTCGCGCAGGTGCGGCGCCAGCGCGAGCGCCTCGCCGAACAGCGCCTCGACCGCGTAGCCGCCGTAGATGTCGGCGTGGTCGAAGGTGGTGACGCCGCGGTCAAGGCACTGCTCGATCCAGCGCAGCCGCTCGCTCGGGGTCCAACCCCAGTCGGCCATGCGCCAGCAGCCGGCGATGACCGGGGACAGGGTGGGTGGCGCGAGGGTCATGCGGAAATCTCTTTCAACTGGTCAACTTGACGGCACGCCCGACGAACAGGATCGGCCCGGTCGGGCGCCCGATCGGCGAGCCGCCTTCCGGCTCCAGCGTGATCTCGAACAACTGCTCGGGGCGCAGGTCCGGCAGGCGCGTGGTCGGCAGCTCGACGGTCGAACCGGCCTGCACCAGCCCGAGCGAGCTGGGACCGGCCGCGCCCGGCGCCTTGGTCCAGAACTGCAGCGCCCGCCCCGCCGGCACCGGCCCGGACGGCGCCACCGGCACCAGCCGCAAGCGCCCCTGCCCGGCGGCATCGACGCGCACCTCGACCACCCAGCCATTGCCGCCGCCCTGCGGCCCTTGCAGCACGGCGACGTATTGCTGGTCCGGGGCCGCGTCCGGCGCTCCGCGCAGCACCAGCGCACTGCCCAGCGCCACACACGCCGCCACCGCCAGCCCGCTGACACCCTGCCACAGCCCCAGCCGCTGCCACCAAGGCAAGGGCAAAGACGAGGGCCGCGTCGCCTCGGCACGGGCGCGTGTGCCCGCCCAGGCCAACCGCGCATCGATGCGCGACCACAGCGAGGGCGAGGGTTCGGCCGGCGGCGCGTGGCGGGTCAGGCTGAGCAGCCGGTCCTGCCACATCGCCACCTCGGCGCGCAGACTGGCGTCGTGGGCCATCGCCGCCTCGAACGCCTGTCGGGCGGTGTCGTCCAGCGTGCCGAGCACGAACTCGCCGGCCGCGACGCTGCGATCCTCGGCGGTGTCGAGCTTCATGAGAGGCACTCCTTCAACGCCAGCAGGCTGCGGCGAATCCACGACTTGACGGTGCCCAGCGGCGTGTTCAGCCGCTCGGCGATCTGTTCATGGGTGTAGCCATCGACGAAGGCATGCACCACACAGGCCCGCCGCGGCGCGTCCAGCCGCTGCAGGCAACGCTCCAGGCTGTCGGGGTCGAGGCCGCGGTCGTCGTCGGCGTCGGACTGCGACTGCTGCAGGTCGGACACGCCGGTGAGCGTTTCCGGGTCGAGCAGCACCGGCTCCGTGCTGCTGCGGCGCACGGCCCGCAGCGCCTGGTGCCGCACCACGGTGTAGATCCAGCCGCGCCCGGAGCCGAGCGCCGGGTCAAACGTCTCGGCGCGCTGCCAGATCTGCAGGAAGGCGTCCTGCAACACGTCCTCGGCCAGCGCCGCATCGCGCACGATGCGCCGCACCACGCCCAGCAGCCAGCGGGCCTCGTGTTCGTAAAGCATTCGCAGGGCAAACCGCTCGCCCCGTGCGCAGGCGAGCAGGGCGGCGTCGTGGTCAAAAGTGGGCAGGAGCGTGGGCATCAGGCGGCAGGTGGCCGCCTGATTCTAGGCTGGGCCAAGGCGGGATCGGGAAGTCTGCTGACCGCCGAGGCCCCCTCCCCAACCCTCCCCCGCTGGGGGAGGGAGTCAAACGGGCTTCCAGAAGATGTAGTCGGCCTGGTACTGGACGATTTCGCGCTTGCCCGTGCTGCCCGCCGCGCAGGGCATGGCCGGCGCCACACCGCCACGGGTCGCCACGCGCTGGATGTAGCTCACACCCGTCAGCGCGCCGCTGCCCATCGCCGGGTTGGCCTTGACCAGTTGCAGCGGGATGCTGCCGGCCATCGCCGGAGCGACTGCGACTTGGGCGCCGGTGACCGAGGAGCCATCGCTGGCCGCCCAGGTCGCGGGCGGGCCGAAGTAGCGGCCGAGCGTCTCGCCGCCACGCCCCTTCAGCTCGGCTTTCGGGCCGACGAACACCCACTCGAACACGTCCGTGCTGCCCGCCTTGGCACGGCACTCGTAGGTGATCTCGCCGACCCCGACGGTCTCCCACGCCACGCGGTGACCGGCCGGCACCTTGACCGGGTCGGGCAGCATGTCCTGGCTGTAGGGGGCGGCCATGCGCGCCATCGGCATCGACGGCATGCCCGAGCAGGCGGCCAGCACGGCGGTCAGGGTGAGGGAGGAAGCAACGAGAGCAAAGCGGGACATGGCGGACTCCTGGGAAGGATGGGTGAGGAAAGTGGCAGGTGAAGGTTTTTGGCCTTGCACTCCTCACTAGTCCGCCGACCCAGCAACTGGATGCAGCAGTCAGCAAATTTTTACACCATGGGTCTTGGTGTGCAGTGCCGCCCGTGAGCCACCAGGATTGGCCGCAGGCTCAAAGTTCCCCGTAGGAATGCAGCCCCGACAGGAACATGTTGACCCCCAGGAACGCAAACGTCGTCACCACCAGCCCGACCAGCGCCCACCACGCCGACACCCGGCCGCGCAGGCCCTTCATGAGCCGCATGTGCAGCCAGGCCGCGTAGTTCAGCCAGACGATCAGCGCCCAGGTTTCCTTGGGATCCCAGCTCCAGTAGCCGCCCCAGGCTTCCGCCGCCCAGAAGGCGCCGAGGATGGTGGCGATGGTGAAGAAGGCGAAGCCCAGGGCGATGGCGCGGTACATCACGTCGTCGAGCACTTCCGGTGCCGGCGTGCGCGCGTTGAGGACACCCCGCACCGAAATCGTGAAGGCGAACAGCGCCACGCAGCCACCGAGCATCCGCATCGACTTCATCACTGCCGCCGAGGTCTGTGGCGTCAGGTTGCCCAGCAGCCAGAATCCCGCCAGCACCAGCAGCAGTGCGCCCGGCACGCCCACCAGTCCGGTCCACAGCGAGCGCGCCGTCGCCGTCTTGACGAGGTAGGCCAGCGCCACCATCGCCGACAGCGCGAAGGTGCCGTAGCCAACGAAGTTGGCCGGGACGTGGATCTTCATCCACCAGCTCTGCAGCGCCGGCACGAGCGGCTGGATCTGGTCCGCACCGCGTGACAGGGAGTACCACAGCAGGAACCCGACCGCCGCACTGACGATCAGCATGACGAAACCACCCAGCGCGCGGGTCTTGTAGTGGCCTTCGATGTGCAGGTAGATCAGCGTGGTCAGCCAGATGAAGAGCACGAACACTTCGTACAGGTTGCTCACCGGGATGTGGCCGATGTCCGGGCCGATCTGGTGGCTCTCGAACCAGCGCACGAAGGTGCCAACCAGCGCCATGAACACCGCCGACCACGCCAGCCAGGAGCCGATGCGCTGCGCCGTGTCGCTGCCGCGGCCGATGAGCAGGCCGATCCAGTACGACAGCGTGGACATGAACACCAGCACGCACATCCACATGATGGCGCTCTGGCTGGAGAGCAGGTACTTGAGCCAGAACACCTTGTCGGCTGCCGCAAGGTCAGCGCCAAAGGCATCGGTCTGCCGCAGGTAGAGCGCAATGGCCAGCAAACTGACC
>JBEEMX010000201.1:0-6183 GCA_041192465.1 Pseudomonadota bacterium
AACGTCACCCGCGAGGTCGGCGACTTCGTGCTGCGGCGGGCGGACGGGCTGTGGGCCTACCAGCTCGCGGTGGTGGTCGATGACGCGGCGCAGGGCGTCACCCACGTCGTGCGCGGGGAGGATCTGGCCGACAACACGCCGCGTCAGATCTGGTTGCAGCAGTGTCTGGGCCTGCCGACGCCGCGTTACCGCCACACGCCGTTGGTCCTGGATGGGCAGGGAGAGAAACTCTCCAAGCAGACCGGCGCGGCAGCGATCGATGTGGACCGGCCATTGGCGGTGCTGCAGGCGGCGGCGCAGGCGCTGGACTTGGGCGTACCTTCGTGTGTTGATGTCAGTCAGTTCCTGACCGAGGCGGTGTCGAGGTGGGCGGGTGTCGGATCTGGTGGCATGATCGCGCCCGTTTCCGTTGTTCCCACCTTTGCAAAGGTTTCCACATGATTTCCACCCCCTCGGGTCTGCAGTACGAAGACACGGTCGTCGGCACCGGTGAAACCGCCGTCGCAGGCCGCCAGGTCAGCGTTCACTACACCGGCTGGCTGCACGACGCCACCGCGCCAGACGGCCGCGGCCGCAAGTTCGACTCCAGCAAGGACCGCGGCCAGCCCTTCCGCTTCGCGCTCGGTGCGGGCATGGTCATCGGTGGCTGGGACGAAGGCGTGCAAGGCATGCTGGTCGGCGGCACCCGGGTGCTGCTGATTCCGCCGAACCTGGGCTATGGCGCGCGCGGCGCTGGCGGCGTGATTCCGCCGAATGCGACGCTGGTGTTCGAGGTGGATTTCCTCGGGTATTGAGACCGACGGGATCAACAGGTTGAAGGGAACGGATGGGTGTGTGTGCCTTGATAATGTACAGTTGAGCGGTACATCTGGCATTCATGCCCTTGCCGCTGAAAGGCTGTCATGCACTCTCTGCCCTTCACCGAAGCCCGTGCCCACTTGGCCGACACCTTGCGCGAGGTCGAGGCCACTGACACGCCAGTCCTGATCTCGCGTCGCGGGCAGACGGCGGGTGTGCTGATGTCGTGGGCACAGTACCGAAGGCTTCAGACCGGCACCGCCGGGTTCAGCGCCCGCCTGACGCAGTGGCGCGCCGAGTGTCTGGCGCCCGAGGCTGGCACTGGGCTGGAGGAAGAGCCAGACCCCTTTGCCGATCTGCGCGATCCCGGCCCCGGGCGTGTGGTCGATTGGACCGACGCGCTGTGAGCGTGCGTGTGCAGGCGAGCGGGACGGCGCCGGTCTGGCTGCTCGACACCAATGTCCTGTCCGAAGGGATCCGACAGCGGCCGCACGCCGGCGTGATGGCGCATCTGGCACGGCATTCGGAAGAACTGGCCGTGCCGGCACCCGTCTGGCATGAACTGCGGTTTGGCTGGCTGCGGATGCCCGATGGCCGGCGCAAGGACGACATCGGGCGCTATCTGCAGGAGGTCGTGGGCGGTCTCCCGGTGCTGGCCTATGACGCCTCGGTGGCGCGTCTGCACGCCGAGTTGCGCGTCGACGCCGACCGCCGCGGGCGACCACTGCCGTTCGCGGATGGGCAGATCGCCGCGATTGCGGTCGCCCACGGATTGACGCTGGTCACGCGCAATCTGAAGGATTTCACGGGCGTGTCGGGGTTGCGGCTGGTGGATTGGTTCGAGGGATGATGCTGCCGAATGCGATGCTGGCGCACCGTCAGATCGATGTCGATTTGCGTACTGGACGTTTGCGTGCCGCTGTGGTCGCGAGATTGACCTGAGAGGCATCCACGCTGTTCGGTCCGGCGACCGGCACCTTCACCAGTCCGATGCGTGCCAAGCCGATCATCAACCCTGGCAGCAACTCACCCGGTGCCGGGCCAACACCGCCGCTGCCGATGTGGAACTGGGTCATCAGATCGTAGATGCCGTCGTGCAGGCCATGGTGCCGCACCAGCAGTTCGGTGATCTCCCGGATCGAAAGCGCCGGCTCCACGGGGATGGGCAGCATGGGCTGTTCCGTGTCAGTGGTGGACATGGCTGACCTCCACGGATTGCCAGATGGGTGCCGTTTGAGCCGATGCGGTGGACACCAGCGTCTGGTGAGCTTCCGGCGATTGCTCGACGATGAGACGCACGCTGTGCCGCACTTCGGTGGTGCCGGTGTTGACATAGGCGCCCAGTGCTTGCACGACCACCTCGTTGAGCGAGACGTGGTCTTGGCAGGCCCGCAGCGTGGCAGCCCTGTGTAGTGCAGAGGTGATCCGCACGTTGAACTGGCCTTTCAGTGGGCGCTGCGGCTCCTTGCCAACGAGTGTGCAGGTCTCGATGTAGTCCTCGACCGCGGCCTCGAATTCCCTTTGCAGTTCACGGGGTGAGTCGGACTCGTAAGTCACCACGTCGTCGATGAACAGGATCTTGCCGCGACAGACCTGGCGCTCCATGTCCATGTCGGCGGTGCCTTCATAGCCCTTGTAGGGTCGGGTGGTTGCCATGTGGGGTCTCCTTGCTCGGTCAATCAGGTCAGGTGTAGCCATGGGTGCGCAGATGTTCCACCACGTCGGCCACGCAACCCTTGTCCACGGTCGGCTCCGGGTGCGGTTGGTGGCAGATGATCAAGGCTTTTGTCTGCGGGTGGAAGAACTTGCGGCGTGACCCGCTGTTGGTGAGCATCTGGTAGCCCAGGTGTTCCAGCACGCTCTTGAGTTCCTGCCACTTGATGTCGGATGGTGTGGGCTTGGCGCACAGCCGTTCCAGTGCTTTTTGTTGCCTTGACATGGAATTTTATGCGTTTTGCTGGTTAGTGTAACTGGAAAGCAGTCACGAAATTCTCCTCGATTCAAGCCCCCCGCCAGCGTCCCCCCGCCTCCCGCTGCGCCTTCCCCAACACTACCAGCGTCTCCAGGATCTGCGGCAGCCGCTTTTTCCACGGCCCGCGCCCGGTGAACCGGCCTGCCAGTGCGTCCTCGTCGAGCGGCTGGGCACTGGCGGCGAGGGCATCGGCGACGGCGCGCATCTGCTCGGGCAGGTCGGCGGGCCAGGGCAGGCGGGCGAGCGGCGCGGCAGCGGTGGCCGGCGCATCCGCTTCTGCTTCGGGGGCATTGGTGCCGCCGACGAGTTCGATGGCGGATTGCTGCCCGGCCTTCGGTGCTGCGGGGTTCTGGAACTCGGGGCGCAGCCAGCGGATGGTGCCCTGGGCTTCTTCGCTGGCGCGGCGGGTGTTGAGATCGACCAGGCGCTGCAGCAGGCGCTCGGTCCACGCCTGCCGGGCTTCTTCGTTCGTCCACGGCACGGGGCCGAGGTCTTGCCAGCCGTAGGCGTCGAGCACGGCGGCGTCGAGTGCGTCGTGCAGGGTGCGCAGCACGCCGACGAGCGCCTGTTCGTGCAGCGCCTTGTCCTTGGCGTTCAGCGGCGCCTCGCGGCGGAGCTTGTCCAGCACGTTGTACATGCCGGTGAGCGTCACGGACTCGTGGGCGGCTTGGCGTGCCTTGCGGAAGGCGTCGAGTTCTTCGGCGAGTTGGCCGATGCGGGCGGCTGATGTCGCTTCCAGTTCTGGGAACGGGAATGTCTCGAAGCAGCGGGATTTGACGTAAACCGAGTCATTGCCCACGCCGAGCCAGCTACCTGTGGCGAGTGACCAAGCCACATGAATTTGACTCGACAGCACACCAAGCTGCGCCCCTTGATCGAAACCAATCGCGAGAAGCTTGTTGTCCGGGAGGATGCTGGCATCCAGAAACTGGAAATGCCGGTGCTTGCTGGTTTCGACCGTGGCGACATACCGCGAGAGTCCCGCCAGCTGCTTGCGCATTTCCTGTCGCGGCTTGCCGAACAGCCACCAGTTGGCGGCGTAGCCGGCGCCGTCCTTGGTGTTGCCCTTGGCGTCGCGCTCTGGCTTCACCCGCTCCATGACCCACTGGTACACCGCCGGGAACCGCTGCCGCACGGTGTCGGCGTCGAGCCCGAACAGGTCGATCACCTTCACGCCACGCGGTCGGGCCGTCAGATCCTTGCCGTTGCGGTAGTCGCGGATGTGCTGCTCCAGGCCCGGAATCGTTCCAAGACCGAGCGCCTGCGCTTCCTCGTCGGTGACGATGAACCCCGCGCCGTGCAGCTTCACCCCCGGCGACGACACGCCGACATTGGCCCGCAGCGTCTGCGCGCTCGCCACGTTGGCGCCGACGCGCAAATCGGCGTGCAACACGCCGCGCCGCTCATCCAACTGCACATCAATCTCGTCCTGACCATTCCCGCGTTCGGCCGTGACCGTCAGCAGCCGGCCTTCTCCAGCCGCCGCCGTGCCGACGCTCATCGCGATGCGCACCGCCGCGCCGTGCGCGCTGTCCACCCACGGGTGATCCGGCACCGCGAACGCCAGCGTCAGCGGCTCCTTGGCGTTCAGGTGCTGCTCGATCACGCGGCGGTTGAAGGTCTGGCGCAGGCTGTTGGTGGTGATGAAGCCGAAGCGTTCCGCCCGCCCGGTGCGGACCTGCTGCGCCGCCTGGTGCCACCAGTACATGACGAAATCGGCGCTCTCCGGCACTTCGGGCCACGTCGCCCGCAGCGTCTGCGTGTAGCCGTCGCCCAGCGCCAGCCGCATCGGCCCGGCGCCAATGAACGGCGGATTCCCCACGATGAAATCCGCCTGCGGCCACTCGGCCTGACGCGGGTTGACGTAACGCCACTCCGGCACCTGCGCCGCCTCGTCGGGCACTTTTTCGCCCGTCACCGGATGCACCTTGGTCGTCCTGCCATCCCAGCGCGTGACCGTCCGCCCGTCCGCATCCGTCGCCAGCTCCTGCCGGTCATAGGCCAGCACCGCATCCCGGCACTCGATGTTCCCGTAGTCATGCACCACCGGCTCGGCCACGCTCTGCGCCCCGCCCGTGCGGATCTGCCACTGCAACCACCCGATCCACAGCACCAGCTCCGCCAGCGCTGCCGCCCGCGGATTCAGCTCGATGCCGAGCATCTGCTTGAGCGTGACGGTGCCACCTTCCATCACCAGCCGTCCCTGCGTCGAACCGCCCAGCAGTTCCAGCCGGTCCAGCACCTCGCCCTCCAGCCGCTTCAGGTGCTCCAGCGTCACGTACAGGAAATTCCCGCTCCCGCACGCCGGATCCAGCACCCGCACCTCGCAAAGCCGCCGATGAAACCGCTGCACCTCTGCCCGCGCCTCCACCAGCTTGTCCTCGCGCTTCTTGCCGTCGAGCGCGTCCGCCTCGGCCGCCAGCACCAGCGCCGCCCCCAGCGCCAGCGCCCATTCGGCCCGCAGCGGCTCGATCACCGTCGGCATCACCAGCCGCTCCACATACGCCCGCGGCGTGTAGTGCGCCCCCAGCGCGTGGCGCTCGGTCGTGCTCAAGGCCCGCTCCAGCAGCGTGCCGAAGATGGCAGGCTCCACCTCGCGCCAGTCCGCCTTGGCGGCACGCAGCAGCCCGTCGATCTGCCCGGTCGTCAGCGGCAGCACATACCCCGCCAGTCCCGCGCCCTTGAACAGCTTGCCGTTGAAGCGCATCACGTCCTGCGCCAGCGCCCCGTTGAAGCCGCCCGTGTCCATGCCCTGCCACAGCAGCCGCAGCATCCCGGACAGCCGCTCCGGCTTCTCGCGGTGCTGCGTCAGCAGCGACACGAACACCCCCAGCCCGTCGTCCCCCGGCGGCAGCAGCCCGACATCCTCGGCGAACATCGTGAACAGGCAGCGCGTCAGGAACCCGGCCACCTGCTGCGCCGGATGCCCGGCGTCCTCCAGGCTCTTCGCCAGATCCGCCAGCGCCGCCGACACCTCCCGCGTCACCCGCGCACTGACGCGCGACGGGTCCAGCGACATCGGATCGACCCACAGCGCCCGCAGCCGCGCCCGGATCGCCGCGTCGTGCAGATCGGCCAGCCGGATGCGGTGCGAGCGGGCGTCGGGGTAGGGCGTGTAGGTCGAGCCGGAGCGGCTGAACTCTGCGTACAGCTCGAACACATGCCCGACATCCACCACCACCACAAACGGCGGCCGGCCCTCGCTGGCGGGCAGGGCGCGGGCGTAGTGTTCGGCCTGTGAGCGCGCCAGCAGCAGCGCGTTGTCGAAGCTCTGGGTCGTCTTGCCGTTCTTGGCCGCCTGCGCACCAGGGTTCAGCTTCTTCGACTCCCAGACGAAGGCGCCGCGCCGGTAGCAATCGACCCGCCCCGGACTGGCCGAACCGTCCCCATTCTGGAACGTGACCGGTCGTTCG
>JBEEMX010000202.1:0-6151 GCA_041192465.1 Pseudomonadota bacterium
CCCTGCCCCGCCAGCCACGGCTGCCACGCGCCGTCCGACCCGAGCCGCGCCCAGCTCGCGCCACCGAGGGCGAGCACGACCGCGTCCGCGTGGACGGTCTTTGCACCGGTCGGCGCGTCGAACTGCAAGGCCCAGCGGCCCGCATCAACCGCATCGGCGGGCGCAGCAGTCAGCGCGCCGTTCCAGCGGTGGCGCATGTGCAGCGTCAGACCCGCGGCACGCAGCCGATGCAGCCACGCGCGCAGCAGCGGCGCGGCCTTCATCTCGGCGGGGAAGACCTTGCCGGAGCTGCCGACGAAGGTGCTGATGCCCAGCTCGCCGGCCCAGGCGCGCAGGCCGTCGGCGTCGAGCCGGTCGAGCCAGGCAGAGACCTCGGGCTGGCGCTCGGCGTAGCGGGCGCGGAAGGTGGCGGTCGGCTCGGCGTGGGTGAGGTTCAGGCCACCCTTGCCGGCGAGCAGGAACTTGCGACCGACGGAGGGCATGGCGTCGAACAGGGTGACGCGGGCGCCGCCGGCCAGGAGGGTTTCGCACGCCATGAGGCCGGCGGGGCCGCCACCGATGACGGCGACGTGGGCAGGAACGGGAGCAGAGAGGGCAAGAGGCATCCGAAGGAGTCTAGCCGCTGCCCGGAAAAGCACCACGGAACCACCGCTTCACCACCGACCGGCCACCACATCCCTGCTTTAAGGGGGGCACCCGATCGAAACGCTGCGCGCGGGAGATTTATCACTGACGGCGTCAGATTCTTCGCTTAATCTCAGGATTGTCAATTCAGGCTCACCTGATGAGCTTGCCAAACTCCATTCGGCGCAATACCTGTTTCGATAATTTTGATGCTCCTGACACGCTTTCCGTCATTTTTCGCTGATTGCGTTTTCGATAATTGCCTTAATTGAAAAATATGGACATGAAACATCTCCACATGAAATCACTGCTGCGCACCATTGCCGGCTTCTCCATGGCGATGAACCTGCTGTGGCTGTTCCCGGCGCTGTACAGCCTGCAGGTGTTCGACCGGGTGCTGAGCAGCCGCAGCGTCGAGACGCTGCTGATGCTGATGCTCGGGGTGGGCATCGCGCTGGTGCTGGTGGGTGTGCTGGATTTCCTGCGCGGCCGGCTGCAGGGCGTGCTGGGCAACATCATCAACGACGCACTGTCACCGCAAATCGCCCGCCTCTCGCTGGCGATCGGCGCACGCCGACAGGGCAAGTTCTCCAATGAGCCCCTGCGTGACGTGGCCCGGCTGCGGGCGATGTTCTCCTCGCAGGGGCTGGTGGCGGTCATGGATGCGCCCTGGGCCGTCGTGTACATCACGGTCATCGCCGTGGCCAACATCTGGCTGGGGCTGCTGGCGCTGTGCAGCGCGCTGCTGATGCTGAGCCTGGCCTTCGTCAACGACCGCATGACCAAGACCAGCATCGAGAAGCTGCAGCGCGACGCCGGCTCCACCCAGCGTTTCCTGGACCAGGCGCTGGTCAACGCCGAGGTCGCGCAGGCGATGGGCATGGCCGACGCGCTGGTGGACCGCTGGAACAACCAGAGCGCCAAGCTGGCCGTGCTGCAGGACGCCGTGGCCAAACGCTCGGTCAGCATGGGGGCGGTAACCCGCATCTCGCGCCAGATCACGCAGATCCTGATGACCTCCCTGGGCGCCTATCTGGTGATCAAGGGCGAGGCCAGTGCCGGCGTGATGATCGCGTCGTCGATGCTGATGGGCAAGGCGCTCCAGCCGGTCGAGCAGATCATCGGAAGCTGGAAGATCGTCGCCGAAGGCCGTCTGGCCTGGCGCCGCCTCGCGCCGATGATGGAACACGCGATGGCGCAGCAGCCGCAGATGGAACTGCCCGCCCCGCTGGGCGAGCTGACCACCAGCGGGCTGGTCTACCGCCCGCAGGGCAGCGACCGCACGCTGCTGATGGGCGTGACCATCAAGCTGGAGGCCGGTGAATCGCTGGCCGTCGTGGGGCCGAGCGGCGCGGGCAAGAGCACGCTGGTGCGCCTGCTGATCGGCCTGTGGGCGCCGAGCCAGGGCCAGGTGCGCCTGGACGGCGTGGACCTGTCGCGCTGGACCCGCGAACAGATCGGCCCGCACATCGGCTACATGCCCCAGGACGTGGAGCTGTTCGCCGGCAGCGTGGCCGACAACATCGCCCGCATGGGTCCGGTGGATTCGACGCTGGTGGTGGAAGCCGCCCAGTTGGCCGGCGTGCATGAGCTGGTGCTCGGCCTGCCGGACGGCTACGACACCCAGGTCGATCCCAACGCCGCCCTGCTCTCGCCCGGACAGCGCCAGCGCATCGCCCTGGCACGCGCGCTCTATGGAAACCCCAAGCTGCTGGTGCTCGACGAACCGAATGCCAATCTCGACGGCACCGGCGAGCAAGCCCTGGCCGACACCCTTCGGCGCCTGCAGGGCCGCACCACCGTCGTGGTGGTCACGCACCGCCAGAGCCTGACGCAGCATGTGCAGAAGATGCTGGTCATCGAAGGCGGGCGGCAGGTGCATTTCGGTCGCACGGAAGAAGTCGTGGCCGCCTTGCGGGCCAGCACCCAGCAGCCGGGTGGCGGGCAGGTGGTGCCGATGGCACCCCGCGCGGCCCAGCCCGCTGCAGCCACCAACGCCAGGAGCATGGCCACCCCGGCCTGATCTCGACCGCTCTTTCGCGCTCGCCTTCGCGCTAGCTTTCGCCTTTCGCCTTTGGCCTTTATTCAGACCTCTGCTGACCCCTATGGAACTCACCACACTCTTCCCCTTCGAGGACGCCCGGATCAAGGTGGATCTGGTCGCCCAGCACCTGACCAAGGCCCGCGCCATCACCCGCCAGGGCAGCCTGATCATCGGCGTCATGCTGGTGCCGGCGCTGGCCTGGATGGCGTTGTCGCCGCTGTCATCGGCAGTCGTGGCCAGCGGCTATGTCAAGGTCGATCTGAACCGCGCCGTCATCCAGCACCTGGAAGGCGGCACCGTGCGCGCCGTGCATGTGCGCGATGGCCAGCACGTCAAGGCCGGTGACGCCCTGATCGAACTCGGTGACGTGTCCGTGAACGCGGACCGCACCCGGCTGGGACAGCGCCTGCAGTCCGAGCGCGCAGGGCAATCACGTTTCGAGGCCGAGCAGGCCCGCCGCACCAGCCTGGAGTTCTCGCCCGATCTGGTGACCGCCAGCCGCACCGATGCGGTGCTGCGTGACCAGATGGACAAGGAGCAGGCACTGTTCAAGGCCCGCCTGACCGCACTCTCCAGCAACAGCACGCTGCTCAACAAGCAGCGCGCCACGATCTACCGCGAAATCGAGTCCATGCAAGCGCAGGCCCGCAGCGCACAGGAGTCCATCGAGATCCAGTCGCGCGAACTGGAGCTGCACCGGCGCATGGCCAAGGACGGTCTGGTCAGCGACACGCAGGTGATGCAGCTCGAAGCCTCCATCGCCGACTACCGCGGCAAGATCGCCTCCAGCACCGCCGACCGCGCCCGCGCCGACCAGCGCATCGGCGACATCGACCTGCGCGTGAGCCAGATCGAGAACGAGTACCGCCAGAGCGCCAGCGACCAGCTCAAGGTGGCGATGGTGCGCATCCAGGAAATCGAGCAGGAGCTGCGCAAGGCCACCGACGCCTCGCGCCGCCAGGTGCTGACCGCGCCGGTGGACGGCGAAGTGATCGGGATGAAGGTCACCTCGGCGGGCGGCGTGCTGATGCCCCGCGAGCCGGTGGCCGAGATCGTGCCGGCCAACCCGCGCCTGGTGGTGGAAGCCCAGATCCACACCGAGGACATCAGCCGCGTCCAGCGTGGCCAGGCCGCCGACCTGCGCTTCACCGCGTTCAAGTACCGCACCACCGACATGGTCAAGGGCACGGTGACCTACGTGGGCGCCGACCGCCAGGTGCAGCGCGAGACGGGCATGCCTTATTACACCGTGACCATCGAGGTCGATCCCGCGTCCGTGCAGGCGGCCGTCAAGGAGCGCCCCGACGCCAAGCTGATGGCCGGCATGCCCGCAGAAATCTACCTGCACGGCGAGGCACGCACGCCGCTGCAGTACCTGATGGAGCCGGTGACGCAGGTGATGCGCCATGCAGGGCGCGAGCGTTGAGCGGTGCGCACATGAACACCCACAACAAGAAACTCCAAGGCGCCGCCATGTCAATCCCTGATTCACGGGGTGTCTCGCCCTACCCGCTGCGCCAGTTGTCGGTCGCGCTGGGCCTGGCGCTGTGCGCGGTGTGGTCCCACGCGGCCTGTGACGCCGCCAACCCGGAGCCCGCCGACGCGGCGAGTCTGTCCGAGCTGGTGCCCTTCAACCCGGCGACCAGCACCGAGCAGCAGTCCGTCAAGGCCACCGGGCAAACGCAACTGGCCGAGCTGGTGCGCGCGGCCGTGGTCCACAGTGCCGAGAACCGGGGCGCCGAGCACACCCGCAACGCCGCCCAGTTCGACCTGGAACAGACCCGCGCCGGCCGCTCGCCCCAAGCCGCCGTCAACGCCAGTCTGGGCCTGGGTGGCGCGAGCGTCGGCCAGACCAACTATGGCGGCACCAGCGTGAATTCGGTCGGACTCACGCTGTCGGCCCCGCTGTACGACGGCGGCCGGCTGAATGCGCTCACGAGCTACCGGGAAGGGCTGCTGAGTGCCAGCGGCGCCAGCGTCGGATCGGCGCGCGAGCGGGTGGTGCGCGAGGCGGTGCTGACCGTGCTGGAGCGCAACCGCTACGGCCTGCAACTCAAGGTCTACCAGCAGTACGTCGCCAAGCTGGCCTGCTTGACCCAGTCGGTCGAGCAGATCGTCCAAGCGGATCCCGGACGGGCCAGCGAGCGCGTCCAGGCCCGCAAGAGCCTGCGCCAGACCGAGATCGCCCGCGACGAAACCCAGGCCGCCTGGCGACAGGCCGAGTCCAAGCTGCAGCAGTTGCTCGGCAGCCAGGTGGAACTCTGGACCGCTGTCGGCCTGCCGCTCATCGATCTGCCCTCACTGGAGGCCGTGGTCGAGCAGGCGCAGGCCAGCCCCGAAGTGCGCCAGTTGCAGCAGCAGGCCCAGGCCCTCGGCCACTACGCCCGCGCCTCCGCCGCCGAGCAAGCGCCCCAACTGCGCTGGCAGGCGGGGGTCAACAGCGCACGCCAAGCCTCGAACACCACCACCCAGAGCTGGAACGTCGGCCTGGCACTGAACTACACCCTGGCCGATGGTGGTGGCGCACGGGCGGGCACCAATGCCGCCCAGGAGCGCGCCGAGGCGGCCCGCAACGCCTGGGAGCAAGCCCTCCAGGAACGCAGCAAGCAAGCCGCCGTTCACCACGACGCGGCGCGCAGCGCCTACCAGCGGGCCAGCCACTACGCCGAACTGCTGCGCGACAGCGACACGCTGCGCAATGCCACCTACACGCAGTGGATCAAGCTCGGGCGGCGTTCGCTGTTCGACGTGATCTCGGCGGAGAGCGAGCACTACCAGATGCGCCTGTCCTATGTGAACGCCCTGCACGAGGGCTACAGCGCCTCCGCGCAACTGCGCAACACCGGCGAGGGCTTGTTGCCGTGGCTCGCCCCCGAGCTGGTCACCTACGCCCCGCGCTGACTTCACCTCAGCACCCGCAGCACCCCGCCAGCACACGCACGCAACCCAGGGCACGACAAGGCCCGGTTGCGTGCGGTCACTTGCGTCGCGGCATTGGCAAATGAAAATTTCATTTCAAGGTGCAGCCCTGCAAGGGCCTGACTGCGCCCTGAATGTAAGTAATTGCTACTTTGTTTTTGGATGTTGTTGATTTCATTGGGATTTTTTAACCCGGATGGAACACAGTCTCTTCAGCAAGCGGCAATGAAAATGTGAACTAAGTGAACATTTCTAGCCTGTTTTCTCATATATGGCACGGCGGATCTACCCGGCACCAGAACAGGGGGTTGTTGATTTTTGCCCAGAGATGAAAATTCAAACACGCAAAGACAACTGCGTACACCACAGTGAACCAGCACCTCCCGTGCGGCCTCATCAAGAAAGGGAACCTGAAATGATCAAGAATCACCGAGCCGTCCTGCGTACCTTGGCTGCTGCTGCAGCCGCGGTGGTGCTGGGCACGACGCAAGCGCAAGCACAGACCACCTACAACTACTCGCAGCAATTCGGCGCTCTGGGCAGCGTCACGGGCCAATTCACCGG
>JBEEMX010000203.1:0-6146 GCA_041192465.1 Pseudomonadota bacterium
AGCCTGCGAGACGGTGTGACTCCCGCCAGCTCGGACTTGGTACGGTCCAGATCGCGCTCGACACTGCGCACGCAGTACGACAGCGGCACCATCACGATCACCGCAGCAACCGCACCCAGCAGGGAAAATTTGTGCGAAAGACGGAGATTGCTGATGAATTGGGGCATGTTGGGCTCGTGACTACAGGACGGCTGCGTGTTCCGCACAGGCGGGATACGCCCGATACAGTATCGACACCCACTCCGGGAGCTGTCGCACGAAGTGCCCGCAGAACCCCTGGCATTTCTACAGGACTGGATTGACCATGCAACGCAACACTTCCACACAAGACACCCACGACACCGCCGCCACCCTCGCCCGCTGGGAGTCCGACGAGGCCCGCGTGCGCGCCCGCCTCGCCCCCACCGGCATCGCCCGCCCGGAGCAAATCGCCCACCTGAGCGGGCTGGAGTGGTTTGCCGCCATGGGTCGCGGCGAACTGCCCTCGGTGCCGATCGGTGCAACGATGGACTTCGTGCCGGTCGAGTTCGAGCACGGCCGCTTCGTCTTCCAGGGCCGCCCGCACGTTCGCTTCGCCAACCCGATGGGCACCATCCATGGCGGCTGGATTGCCACGCTGCTCGACTCCTGCGTGGGCTGCGCGGTCCACACCACACTGCCAGCCGGGCGCGGCTACACGACGGCGGAGCTGAAGGTGAGCTACATCCGCGCGCTGACGCCGCAGGTCGGGCTGGTGCGTGCCGAAGGCCGGGTCATCAACGCCGGGCGGCAGGTCGGTTTTGCCGAAGGCCGGCTGGTTGGGGCAGACGGCAAGCTCTATGCCCATGCCACGACAACCTGCGTCGTGCTGGCGGCCAGTCGTTCCAGCGGAAGCTGAGCCGGCCCGCCATACGTTCACTCCACCTGACGCCGCAAGTTCCTGACAGGCAAGTCCCTGACAATACGCACCATGCACACGGCGTGGCACAGTCACACTGCACTGGCAAGCTCCGCCGAACGAAGAGGCTCTGGATCCAGAACTACAGGGGCACGCCCCGAGGACATACGCGATGAAACGATTGGACGACTTCCGCATGCAGATGGGCCGCCACGAGCTGGTGCCCATCATGGTCGGCGGCATGGGCGTGGACATTTCCTCTTCCGACCTGGCGCTGGAGGCGGCCCGCCTGGGTGGGGTCGGCCACATCTCGGACGCGATGATCAAGACGGTCACCGACCGCCGCTACAAGACCAAGTACGTCAAGGCCAAGCAGGCGATGTACAAGCTCAACGTCGATTCCGAGGACAAGTCGGCCGTCAAGTTCGACCTGGGTCACCTCGCCGAAGCCACGCGCCTGCACGTCGAAAGCACCATGACCCGCAAGCAAGGCAGCGGTCTGGTGTTCATCAACTGCATGGAAAAACTGACGATGAACGGGCCGAAGGAGACGCTGAAGGTGCGCATGGCCTCGGCGCTGGACGCCGGCATCGACGGCATCACGCTCGCCGCCGGCCTGCACCTCGGCTCCTTCGCGCTGATCGAGGACCACCCGCGTTTCCGCGACGCCAAGCTCGGCATCATCGTGTCGTCGCTGCGCGCGCTGCAGCTCTTCCTGAAGAAGAACGCCCGCTTGAACCGCCTGCCCGACTACATCGTCGTCGAAGGCCCGCTCGCGGGCGGTCACCTCGGTTTCGGCATGGACTGGGCCGAGTACGACCTGGCCACCATCGTCGCCGAGATCCTGGCGTGGATGAAGGCGGAGAAGCTCGACATCCCGGTCCTGCCGGCGGGCGGCATCTTCACCGGCAGCGACGCGGTGCGTTTCATGGAGATGGGCGCGTCCGGCGTGCAGGTGGCGACGCGCTTCACCGTGACCAAGGAATGCGGCCTGCCCGATGACATCAAGCAGGAATACTTCAAGGCCGACGAGGACGACATCGAGGTCAACCAGATCTCGCCCACCGGCTACCCGATGCGCATGATCAAGTCGAGCCCCGGCATCGGCGACGGCATCCGCCCGAACTGCGAGGCCTACGGCTACCTGCTCGACGCCAACGGCAAGTGCGCCTACATCACCGCCTACAACCGCGAAGTGGCGGCGCATCCGGGTGTCAAGCGCATCTCGGTGATGGACAAGACCTGCCTGTGCACGCAGATGCGCAACTTCGACATCTGGACCTGCGGTCAGCTCACGTGGCGCCTGAAGGACACGACGCACCGCCACGCCGATGGCCGCTACCAGTTGCTCACCGCCGAGCACGTGTTCCAGGACTATCGGTTCAGCACGGACGACAAGGTCAGCCTGCCGGAAGCGGGCGTGGTGCTGGCCGACTGAACTCGACGCAGTTCAGCAAGCCACGATATTCACCGCCAGCCCTCCGCGGGCGGTCTCCTTGTACTTGGTGTGCATGTCCGCCCCGGTCTCGCGCATGGTCTTGATGACCTTGTCGAGGCTGACGTGGTGGGTGCCGTCGCCATAGAGGGCCATGCGGGCGGCGTTGATGGCCTTGACCGAGGCGATGGCGTTGCGCTCGATGCAGGGGATCTGCACCAGCCCGCCCACCGGGTCGCAGGTCAGGCCCAGGTGGTGCTCCATGCCGATCTCGGCGGCGTTCTCGACCTGCGCGGGCGTGCCGCCCATCACCGCGCACAGCCCCGCCGCCGCCATCGAGCACGCCACGCCGACTTCGCCCTGGCAGCCCACCTCGGCGCCGCTGATGCTGGCGTTTTCCTTGTAGAGCAGGCCGATCGCCGCGGCCGTCAGCAGGAAATCGATGACGCCGCGCGTGTCCGCCCCCGGCACGAAGCGAACGTAGTAATGCAGCACCGCGGGGATGATCCCGGCCGCACCGTTGGTCGGCGCCGTGACGACCCGCCCGCCCGCCGCGTTTTCCTCGTTGACGGCCAGCGCGTACAGATTCACCCAGTCGAGCACGACCAGCGGATCGGCAGCCTTGGCGCCTTTTGCGTCCAGCGCGGTCAGCGCCCGTGACAGCGCCGCCGCCCGACGCCGCACCTTGAAGCCGCCCGGCAGCGTGCCCTCGGTGCGGCAGCCGCGCTCCACACAGGCTTGCATCGCCGCCCAGATGCGCAACAGCCCCGCGTCGGTCTCGGCATCGGTGCGCCAGTAGCGTTCATTGCGGCGCATCACCTCGGCAATCGAACAGGCGTGCGCCTGCGTCAGCGCCAGCAGGTCGGCGCCGCTGTGGAAGGGCAGCGGCAGCACGCTGGTGTCGGGCGCGATCACCTTCTGGCGCTGTCCGTCCGCGGCGACCTGCTCGCTGATGACGAAGCCGCCGCCCACCGAGTAGTACACCCGCTCCGCCAGCACCGCACCCGCCGCGTCGAAGGCCGAGAAGCGCATGCCATTGGCGTGCAGCGGCAGGGTCTCGCGGCGGTGGAACACGACATCGCGCACCTCGTCGAAGGCAACCGGGTGCGTGCCATCGAGCAGCACACGCCGACGCTGGCGCAGATCGTCCAGCAGCCCGGGGATCAGGTCCACGTCCACCGTGTCCGGTTCATGCCCGCCGAGGCCGAGCAGCACGGCGGTGTCGCTGCCGTGGCCCTTGCCGGTGGCGCCCAGCGAGCCATAGAGATCGACCTGGACGCGCACGGTACGCACCAGCAGCTCCGCGTGCAGCAGCCCCTGCGTGAACAGCCGCGCCGCCCGCATCGGCCCGACCGTGTGGGAGCTGGACGGCCCGATGCCGATCTTGAACAAGTCAAAAACACTGACAGCCATGTGAATCTCCGGTGAATCTCAGTTCATCTGCGGTTATCCCCGCTGCCTGTGGATAAAGCTGTTCACAAGTGGTGCGGAGTGTTGGCAAGTGCTTGTCGTGCAAGGCATTTTCTTACTCTGCCTCATTTTTAGGCAGACAGTGCTGCGGACTTTCTGCACGGGCGTCAGTCACGCCCTTCGCGCAGTTGCACCACCTGCACCTGGTTCACCGGCGTTCCGGTGTTGCCCCAGGCGCTGCGCACATGGGTGGTGATGGCGGCGATGTCGGCGTCGTCGAGGACGTGGCCGAAGGGCGGCATGCCGTGCGGACGCGGCCGACCCGCAGTGGACGGGCCGTAGCCACCCTGCAGGATCACGCGCACGAGGTTGGTCGGGTCGGCCATCGTCACCGCGCGGTTGCCGGCCAGCGCCGGGAAGGCGCCGGGCTGACCCTCACCGCGCTCGCCGTGGCAGGTGGCGCAGTGGTCGGCGTAGAGCTTGGCGCCGCGGTCGAGCGTGCGCGTGTCGGCCGGCCGGACGCGCGGGGCTTCGGCTGGCGGGCGTTGTGGCAGGTCGCGCAGGAACACCGCCATCGCCTGCGCATCGGCCAGGCTCAGATGCTGCGTGCTGCGGGCGACAACCTCGGCCATCGGGCCGGTCACGACCGCACCGACGGTCGGCGCCACCCCATCGCGCAGCAGACCCACCACGTCCGCCACCGGCCACGCGCTGACGCTGGCCTCGGCGGCGAGCGTCAGCGCCGGGGCGTACCAGCCCTGCCCCGGGATCGGCGCGCCGTCGAAGGCACGGTCAGCGATCGTCGCACCCAGCGCGTTGCGCGTGCCGTGGCAGGCGGCGCAGTGGCCCAGCCCGTTCACGAGGTAGGCGCCGCGGTTCCACTCGGCGGACTTCACCGGCTGGACCGCGTAGGTGCCGGGCCGGAAATACAGCGCCCGCCACACCTTCAGCGCCACCTGCGTGTTGTAGGGAAAGGCGAGCGCGTTCAGCGTGCTCGGCCGGTCCACCGCCGGCACGCTGTGCAGGAAGGCGAACAGCGCGTCGCTGTCCTCGCGGGTGACCTGCGTGAAGTGCGGATAGGGGAAGGCCGGCGTCAGCATCCGCCCGTCACGGGAGCGGCCATGGTGCAGCGCGCGCCAGAAATCGTCGGTGCTCCAGTGGCCGAGGCCGGTGGCGGCGTGCGGCGTGAGGTTGCCGCCGTAGACGGTGCCGAAGGGCGTGCGCAACGCCTCGCCGCCAGCATAGGGTGGCTCGCCGCGGCGGGTGTGGCAGGCGGCGCAGTTGCCGGCCTGCGCAAGGTAGCGGCCACGGTCGATCGTCGCAGCGTCGGTGGCGACCGGACGCGGGTTGGCGGAAGGCGGCGCATCGGCCGCATCCAGCCACGCGATCGCCGCCGCGCCCAGCGCCAGCACACCCACCAGACCGCCCAGGCCCCAACGGAACACGCGCTTCATTGCACACCCCCGCAGTCCATCGGCAGTGGCTGCGCAAGCGCCGAACGCTCCACCGCCTTCGATGGCACCGGCACCGGCTGCGCCGCGAGCCAGGCTGCGACGGCGGTGATGTCGGTGGAGGTGAGCTTCGCGGTGATCTTCGCCATGCAGTCTGGCGCAGCGGCGTGGCGCTGGCCGGTCTTCCAGGCGCCGAGCTGGGAGTTCAGGTAATCGCGCGGCAGCCCGAGCAGCCCCGGAATGGCCGGCGCCACCCCGGTCATCGCCTCGCCGTGGCAGCGCACGCAGGCCGGCACCTCCCGCGCGGCATCGCCTTTCAGCACCAGCGCCTTGCCCTGCGCCAGCACCGCTGCAGCCAGCCCCGGCATGGCCGGCGGCGGATACGGCACCTCCAGCGACGCGAAATGCTCGGCGATCTCGCGCAGGTAGTCGTCGCTCAGGTGGTCGAGCAGGTGCGTCATCGGGCGGTACTGGCGGCGGCCGTCGCGGAAGTTGACGAGCTGGTGGTAGAGGTATCCAGCGGGCTTGCCGGCGATGCGCGGGAAGTAGCCGTCGGGGGTGGCGCGGCCCTGCTTGCCATGGCAGGCGGTGCAGGCGGCGACGCGGGTGGTCATGCCGCGGGAGTCGTCGGTCGGGGCTGCGGCCTGTGCAACCGACAGGCCCAGCATCGCAAGCACGGCCGCGAGTGCGGTTCGGATTCGGGTAGGTAGCATCGTTTTTCGGCTATCGATCATCGGATTGATTCGTTCTCCGACGGAGGTGGGCTGCCTAGCATCCACGCATCCCTCCAGACTGAACGGAACCGCCCGATGCTACGCCGCCAGACCCTGATCGCCGCCGCACTCGCCCTCACCCTCGGCGCCCCGCTGGCCCATGCCAAGGACATCACGCTGCTCAACGTCTCCTACGACCCGACCCGCGAGCTGTACCAGGACTTCAACAAGGCGTTCGCCGCGCACTGGAAGGCGAAGAC
>JBEEMX010000204.1:0-6117 GCA_041192465.1 Pseudomonadota bacterium
CAAGCTGGTCAGCGACGACGGCCGCCACACCGTGATCCGCCCGCTGGCGCTGGTTGCCGAGACCGATCTGGAGCGCTGGGCCGCGCACCGCGAATTCCCCATCATTCCCTGCACGCTGTGTGGCTCCCAGGAGAACCTGCAGCGTGTGCAGATCAAGCGCATGCTCCAGGAATGGGAGAAGCAGCACCCGGGCCGCATCGACAACATGCACCGCGCCTTTGCCAATGTCGTGCCCTCGCACCTGATGGACCGGGCGCTGTTCCCCTTCGAGACGATCCGCCCGACGGGGGAGGTCAACCCGCAGGGCGACAAGGCGTTTGACGAGGACGAGGACGAGGACGGTGCCTGCGCCACGCCGACGGCGGTGGCCGGGTTGCCTGCCGAAGCCAGCATTTCCCTGACCGCGCTGCGCCGTTCCGCGGTGGAGTCCAGCGGTACCTGAACCCGGAGACTGCGATGTCCAAGCGATCCCTGCCTTCCGAACCCCGCCGCCGTGGTGTGCTGGGACTGCTGGCCGCGCCGGCGGTGCTGCTGCTGTTGCCGGGGTGCGCGGCCTTCAAGCAGATCGGGATCGACGTGACCACCTTCGGCAACTGGCCGGAGCGCCGCTCCGCCGGGCGCTATGCCTTCGACCGGCTGCCGTCGCAAAACCCCGCCAGCCCCGAGCAGATGCAGCTCGAAGCCGCCGCCGCCCAGGCGCTGCAGCGGGCAGGCTTCACGGCGGTGGACAGTCCGGCGCGGGCCGATGTGCTGGTGCAGCTCGGCTGGGGTCGCTCACGCGTGCTCAGCCCCTTCGCCGATTCCACCCCCTGGGGCACGCGCGCGCCGCTGGACCCGCCGCCGCCCGATCGCCGCGCCCACGCTTCGGTTGGCGTGGGCGTTGGCGTGGGTGTCGGGGTGGGTTTCGGTGGACGCCGCGGGGGCTTCGGCATCGGCGGCACGTTCGGCGAGCCGGCCACCCACGAGCGCCAGCAGGTGCAACTGCTGCTCATCGACCGCGCCAGCCGCGACAAGCTGGTCGAGGTCCGCGCGCAGCACGAAGCCCGCTACTCCAGCGCCGACTTCCTGCCGCTGCTGTTCGACGCCGGCCTGAGCGGCTTCCCCGACCTGAAGGCCGGCACGCGCCACGTCACCGTGCAGTTGCCATAGCACTGGCGGCGTTGCGCAGGTCCGCGGCCCAGCCTTGCAGGCGGGTGGCGGCGTGCTGGCGCTGCTCGGGGCTGGTGCGGTTGTGCAGGTCGGCCGCCAGTTCGCACTGGAAGCGGAAAAGCTGCTCGCGGTACTGGCGCGCCGCCTCGTCGTCCGGCTGCACGGTGCGCCCCACCCAGGCCCGCAGCACGCCCGCCCGCTGCGCCTTGTCCTGTCCCGGCTGGACGGCGGCCTTCAGCGTCGTGAGCAGGTCGAGCTGCTGGCGCTGGCGCTCCTGCTGCCAGCGGTGCGGATCCCAGGGCGAGCTGCGCAGGCGTTCGGCGATGAAGCGGCGCTGGGCGCTGTCGATGCGGCCGTAGAGCGTGTCGGCGCGGTCGATGATGCGGTCGGTCGAGGCGCGGTGGCGCTGGTCGTTGTCACCGCGCAGGTAGGTGTCGCGCCACTCGCGGTTGCTGGCGTCGAGCTTGGTCTGGAGGTGGCGGAGCTGCTTCTCGTCGAGGCTGCCGACCGTCTCCAGCAGCGGCTCGATCAGCGCCTGCAGGTAGGTTTCCTGGCGGCCCTGGACCGTTTTCCACCAGCGACAGGCTTGCGCAGGCGTGGCGTCGGCGGGGGCTTCCTGGGCCGCCTGGTCGAGCAGAACGAGGTCGTCGGGGAGCTGGCGGGTGCGGTGCCAGGTCTGCCACTGGGCGAGTGCCAGGCGGGCCTGCGGCGCCTGCGCAGCACTGAAATCGAGGTAGTGGTCGATCCACCAGTAGGCCAGCGTGTCGGCTTGGCTGTAGCCGATGCGCAGCGTGCTGCACGCCGCCAGCAGCGTCAAAACCGACAACACCGACACGATCCGCGCCCACCTGTTAAGCCGCCCTGGTCGTCGTCCTGTCACACCGGTCCCGATAATCACGGGTTCCCGAACATTCCGAACACGCTGTAGAGAGGATCCGTGCATGTTGCTCGACGTTGTGATCATGGCCGCTGGCAAGGGTACGCGGATGAAGTCCACCCGCCCCAAGGTGCTGCATCCCCTGGCAGGGCGCCCCTTATTGCAGCACGTCTTGCAGATGGGCGTCGGTCTCGGTGCTGATCGCCTGATCACCATCACCGGCCACGGCGCCGAGCAGGTGGAGCAGGCCATGCGCCACGCGCTGCCCGACGCGCCGCTGGCCTTCGTGCGCCAGGAGCCGCAACTCGGCACCGGCCACGCCGTGCAGCAGGCCGTGCCCGAGCTGCCCGACGCCGGCACCACGCTGATCCTCAACGGCGACGTGCCGCTGATCCGCGCCGCCACCGCGCAGGCACTGATCGACGCTTGCGCAGGCGAGAAGCTGGTGCTGCTGACCGTCGCGCTGGACGACCCGACCGGCTATGGCCGCATCGTGCGTGAAGGCGAGCAGGTCCGCGCCATCGTCGAGCACAAGGACGCCACGCCCGAACAGCGCCGCATCCGCGAGGGCTACACCGGCATGATGGCCGCGCCGACCGCGCACCTGAAACGCTGGCTGGCGAACCTGAAGAACGACAACGCGCAGAAGGAGTTCTACCTGACCGACATCGTCGAGATGGCGGTGGCGGACGGCGTGCCGGTGGTGGCGACGCTGGCGTCGAGCGAAACCGAGGTGCTCGGCGTCAACAGCCCGCTGCAGCTCGCGCAACTGGAGCGCCGCTTCCAGGCGCAGCAGGCCGAGGTGCTGCTCGAAGCCGGGGTGCGGCTGATGGACCCGGCGCGTTTCGACCTGCGCGGCACGCTCGCCTGTGGGCGCGACGTGGCCATCGACGTGAACTGCGTCTTCGAGGGTGCGGTGACGCTGGGCGACGAGGTGACCATCGGCGCCAACTGCTGCATCCGCAACGCCACCATCGGCGCCGGCACCGTGCTGCAGCCCTTCACGCACATCGACGGCGAGGCGTTGGGCGTCACGATCGGCGCGGGTGCCCAGATCGGCCCGTTCGCCCGCCTGCGCCCCGGCGCGAAGCTCGGCGACGAGGTTCACATCGGCAACTTCGTCGAGGTCAAGAACTCGACCATGGCCCGCGGCGCCAAGGCCAACCACCTGGCCTACCTGGGCGACGCCGTGGTGGGCGAGCGCGTCAACTACGGCGCCGGCAGCATCACCGCCAACTACGACGGCGCCAACAAGCACCGCACCACCATCGAGTCCGATGTCCACATCGGCTCCAACTGCGTGCTGGTCGCGCCGGTCACGGTGGGCGCTGGGGCCACGGTCGGCGCCGGTTCGACCATCAGCAAGGACGTGGCCGCCGGTCAGCTCGCGGTTGCCCGCGGTCGCCAGACCAGCCTGAGCGGCTGGACGCGGCCGGTCAAGGCACCCAAGCCGTGAGCCATCCGTGAGCGGCGGCCTGCCGATCGAGCCGACGCACTACCAGCGCCTCGGCTTGCCCGAGGACTGCACCGACACCGAGCTGCAGATCGCCTGGATGCGGATCGAGCCGACCCTGCTGCCGCCGCTGACGCTGTTCGAGCGCCGTGACCTGCCGGCCGACCGCACTGACGCGCGCCGGGCCGAGGACCGCCGCCTCGCCCGCGCCGTGCTCGGCGATCCGGCGCGGCGGGCGGTCTACGACGCGTGGCTCGCCCGTGAGCGGGCCGTGCCGCCGTCCTGGATCAACCGGCTGCTGCGCCGGGGCTGAGGGGTCCGGTGGCGGGTTGGGGCAGGGCGATCTGCAGCCCGCATTTCGCCCGGTGGACGCTGAAGAAACACCGCACATTGCGCACGTTGGCGTCGCTGGTGAACAGCCGCTGTGCCAGTGCCTGGTACGCCGGCATGTCCGCCACCTGCGCGATCAGCACGAAGTCCGGCCCGCCCTGGGTGCGGTAGCACTGCTGCACGGCCACATCCGCTACAGCGCGCGCCTCGAATGCCGACAACCTCTCGACCGACTGCGTGTCCAGCGTCACCTCGGCGATGGCCGTCAGTCCGTGGCCCAGCGCCTCGGGGGACAGCACGGCGATCGTGCGTTCGATCACGCCGGCATCGGCCATGCGCTTGATGCGGCGCAGCGCGGTGGCGGCCGAGACGTGTACCGCGTCAGCCAGTGCCTGGTTCGAGCGCGCGGCGTCGCGCTGCAGCTCGTCCAGAAGGCGCAGATCGATCGCGTCCAAGGACATTGCTTCGCGGGGTGTCATGCAATAAAACTCCGAATAAATTTATTGAATGGCGATTCATTGCAATATTAATGCATGACGAAGGAATTCGTCTAAAACGATAATTTTTTGCTCATTCATTGCGCGACAAGATCGCTACGATCGGCGCCTGTCTTCATTCACCAGGGAAGTCCACCATGTGCGGAATCGTCGGCGCCGTCAGCCAGCGCAACATCGTCCCCATCCTGCTCCAGGGTCTGCAGCGTCTCGAATACCGCGGCTATGACTCCTGTGGCGTCGCGGTCCACCAAGGCGGGCAACTGCGCCGCTCGCGCAGCACGTCGCGGGTGGCCGAGCTGGACACGCAGGTGCTGCAGGACGGCATCGAAGGCTTCGTCGGCATCGCCCACACCCGCTGGGCCACCCACGGCGTGCCGGCCGTCCACAACGCTCACCCGCACTTCTCGCACGGCACCGGCCAGGACGCCAAGAGCGCCAAGGCCGGCCGCATCGCGCTGGTCCACAACGGCATCATCGAGAACCACGACGAACTGCGCGCCGAACTCAAGGCCCGCGGCTACGAGTTCACCAGCCAGACCGACACCGAGGTCATCGCCCACCTGATCGACTCGCTCTACCAGGGCGACCTGTTCGACGCGGTGCAGAGCGCGTTGCCGCACCTGCGCGGCGCCTACGCGATCGCGGTGTTCTGCCAGGAAGAGCCGCTGCGCGTCGTCGGCGCGCGGGAAGGCTCGCCGCTGGTGCTGGGCGTGGGCAAGGGCGAGAACTTCCTGGCGTCGGACGCGATGGCGCTGGCCGGTGTGACCGACCAGATCGTCTACCTCGAAGAAGGCGATGTCGTCGATCTGCAGCAGGGCAAGTACTGGATCACCGGCAAGGCCGAAGGTGGCGCCCGCGTGCGCATCGACCGCCCGGTCAAGACGGTCCACGCCCACAGCGGCGCGGCGGAACTCGGCCCCTACCGCCACTACATGCAGAAGGAGATCTTCGAGCAGCCGCGTGCCATCGCTGACACGCTCGAAGGCATCGAGACGATCACGCCGGCGCTGTTCGGCGACGGCGCGGCGGAGGTGTTCAGCCAGATCGACAAGGTGCTGATCCTCGCCTGCGGCACCAGCTCGTACTCGGGCATGACCGCCAAGTACTGGCTGGAAAGCATCGCCAAGATCCCGGCCCAGGTCGAGATCGCCAGCGAATACCGCTACCGCGAGAGCGTGCCCGACCCCAAGACGCTGGTCGTCACCATCAGCCAGAGCGGCGAGACCGCCGACACGCTGGCCGCGCTCAAACACGCCCGCTCGCTGGGCATGGCGCAGACGCTGACCATCTGCAACGTCTCGACCAGCGCGATGGTGCGCGAGTGCAAGCTCGCCTTCATCACGCACGCGGGGGTGGAGATCGGCGTGGCCTCGACCAAGGCGTTCTCGACGCAGCTGGTCGCGCTGTTCCTGCTGACGCTGGTGCTGGCCAAGCAGCGCGGGCACCTGCCGGAAACGGGCGAAGCCGCCGCGCTGCGCAACCTGCGCCACCTGCCGGCCGCCGTGCAGTCGGTGCTGGCGCTGGAGCCGCAGATCATCGCGTGGGCGGAGCTGTTCACGCCGAAGCAGAACGCGCTGTTCCTGGGCCGTGGCCGCCACTACCCGATCGCGCTGGAAGGCGCCTTGAAGCTCAAGGAAATCAGCTACATCCACGCCGAGGCCTACCCGGCCGGCGAGCTGAAGCACGGCCCGCTGGCGCTGGTCGATGCGTCAATGCCGGTCGTCACGATCGCGCCGAACGACCAGTTGCTGGAGAAGCTCAAGAGCAACCTGCAGGAAGTGCGTGCGCGGGGCGGCGAGCTGTTCGTCTTC
>JBEEMX010000205.1:0-6106 GCA_041192465.1 Pseudomonadota bacterium
GGCGCGCTGTCCACCAGCACCTGCATCGACGAGCCGATGCGGCGCTGCAGCTTGGCGGTCGAAACGCTTTCCGCCACCGCCATGAAGCGGGCACGGCGCTCCTCGCGCACGGCGTCCGGCAGCGCGCCTTCCAGCGCATTGGCCGGCGCGCCCTCGACCGGCGAATAGGCGAAGCAGCCGGCGCGGTCGATCTGCGCTTCCTTCAGGAAGTCGAGCAGGTACTCGAACTCGGCTTCGGTCTCACCGGGGAAGCCGGCGATGAAGGTCGAGCGCACGACGATCTCGGGGCACGCCTCGCGCCACTTCAGCAGCCGCTCCAGGTTGCGCTCGCCGCTGGCGGGCCGCTTCATGCGCTTGAGCACGTCCGGGTGCGCGTGCTGGAACGGCACGTCCAGGTACGGCAGCACCAGCCCCTCGGCCATCAGCGGCAGGATCTCATCGACGTGCGGATACGGGTAGACGTAGTGCAGGCGGACCCAGGCGCCATGCTGCTTCGCCAGTTCGCCGAGCTGCGCCACGAGGTCGAGCATCTTGGTCTTGACCGGCTTGCCATCCCAGAACCCGGTGCGGTACTTGACATCGACGCCGTAGGCCGAGGTGTCCTGGCTGATGACCAGCAGCTCCTTCACGCCGCCTTCGAACAGCGCCCGCGCCTCGTTCAGCACATCGCCGATCGGCCGCGAGACGAGGTCGCCGCGCATCGACGGGATGATGCAGAACGAGCAGCGGTGGTTGCAGCCCTCGCTGATCTTCAGGTAGGCGTAGTGCCGCGGCGTGAGCTTGATGCCGGCGGCGGGCACGAGGTCGATGAAGGGGTCGTGCGGCTTGGGGACATGCAGGTGGACAGCGTCCATCACCTCCTGCGTGGCGTGCGGCCCCGTGACGGCGAGCACGCTGGGGTGCATCTGGCGCACGAGGTTGCCGCCACTGTCGCCCGTCCTGGCGCCGAGGCAGCCGGTGACGATGACCTTGCCGTTGGCGGCCAGCGCCTCGCCGATGGTGTCGAGGCTTTCGCGCACGGCGTCGTCGATGAAGCCGCAGGTGTTGACGATCACCAGGTCGGCGCCCTGGAAAGTCTTGCTGGTGGCGTAGCCCTCGGCGCTGAGCTGGGTCAGGATCAGCTCGGAATCGGTCAATGCCTTCGGGCAGCCAAGGCTCACGAAGCCGATGCGCGGCGCGGGGTCTTGCATGGTGGTATTTTGCATAGGGCGCAATTGTGCCGTCAGGCGCCTCCAGCGACACCCGATTTTCCGATCCCCCCGTCAGGTGTCGGCGGACGAACTGGCTCAGGTTCGGAGCGAGGCGGCTGCACCGCACGCTTCTCCCGCTTCGCCACCAGCGTCAGGATGTCGTAGCTCGCCACCAGCTCCCCCTGCTGGTTGCTGACCTCCACGTCCCACGCCACCACGCCCTGCCCCACCCCGCTCGGATCGACCCGGTTGCGGTCGATCTTGCGCTTGCAGGTCAGCCGTGCCCGGATCGTGTCGCCGATCGCCACCGGCTTGACGAAGCGCAGCGTGTCCAGCCCGTAGTTGGCCAGCACCGGCCCCGGCGCAGGCGAGACGAACAGCCCCGCCGCCGCCGACAGCACGAAGTAGCCGTGCGCGATGCGCTGGCCGAACTGCGTCTCCTTGGCCGCAATCTCGTCGAAGTGCATGTAGAAGTAGTCGCCCGAGACGCCGCCGAAGTTGACGATGTCGGCCTCGGTCACCGTGCGGCGGTGGGTCAGCAGCGACTCGCCGATCTGCAGTTCCTCGAAGTGGCGACGGAACGGATGCACCTCGGTCTCGATCAGCTTCGCGCCGCGCACATGCTCGCCCGTGACCGCGGCCAGCATCGTCGGAGAGCCTTGGATGGCCGTGCGCTGCAGGTAGTGCTTCACCGCCCGCACACCGCCAAGTTCCTCGCCACCACCCGCCCGACCCGGCCCACCGTGCTTGAGCACGGGCAGCGGCGAGCCGTGGCCGGTCGATTCCACCGCCGATTCGCGGTCGAGGATGTGCAGCCGGCCGTGCAGTGCCGCCGCTTCCGGGATCACGCGGGCCGCAATCCGTGGATCGCGCGTCACCAGCGTCGCCACCAGCGAGCCGCGACCGCGTGCGGCCAGCGCCACCGCCTCGTCCAGCCCGTCATACGCCATCAGCGTGCTGACCGGGCCGAACGCCTCAATGTCGTGGACCGCATCGTGCGCCATTGGCTGGCGGCTCAGCAGCAGCGTCGGCGCAAAGAAGGCGCCACCCGCCGTGCCTTCGCCGACCGGACGCACCGCGCCGGAACCACCGCAGGCCAGCTCCGCGCCATCCGCCAGCAGCATCGCCACGCGCTCGGCCACGTCGGCGAGCTGGGCATGGGACGCCAGCGCCCCCATGCGGACGCCCTCGGCCGACGGATCGCCCACCGTCACCTTGGCCAACCGCGCCGCCAGCCGCTCGGCCACGGCGTCGAGGTGCTGCCTCGGCACGATGGCGCGGCGGATCGCGGTGCATTTCTGGCCCGCCTTGACCGTCATCTCGCGGGCGACTTCCTTGACGAAGAGGTCGAATTCCTCGTCGTCCGGCGTCACGTCCGGCGCCAGGATCGCGCAGTTGAGCGAGTCGGCCTCGGCGTTGAACGGCACCGAGTGGCGAATCAGGTTCGGGTGGACACGCAGCCGCGCCGCCGTGTCGGCCGAGCCGGTGAAGGTCACCACGTCCTGCCCATTCAGGCGGTCGAGCAGGTCACCCGTGCCGCCGATGACCAGTTGCAGCGCCCCTTCCGGCAGGATCCCGGATTCGACGATCAGCCGCATCGCCGCTTCGGTCAGGTAGCTGGTCGCCGTCGCCGGCTTGCCGATGCAGGGCATCCCCGCCAGGAAGCTCGGCGCGAACTTCTCCAGCAGACCCCAGACCGGGAAGTTGAACGCGTTGATGTGGACCGCCACGCCGCGCCGCGGCACAAGGATGTGCGTCCCGGCGAAGCCGCCCTTCTTGCCCAGCGGGATCGCTGGCCCCTCGTGAACGACATTGCCCGACGGAAGCTCGTTGCTGCCGAGGCCGGCGTAGGCGAACAGCGTGCCCGCGCCGCCTTCGATGTCGATCCACGAGTCGGCCCGCGTCGCCCCGGTGTGTGCGGAGACGGCGTAGAGCTGCTCCTTGCGCTCCATCAGGAACTTCGCCAGCGCCTTCAGTCGCTGCGCCCGCTGCTGGAAATCCAGCGCCAGCAGGTTCGGCAGGCCGACGCGCCGGGCGTGGTCCACCGCCTCGGCGAAGTCGATCGCTTCGGCGTGCGTGTGCGCGACGACCTGGCCGTTGACCGCGCTGCGCAGCGGCTGCGCGGCGGCCTGACCGATCCAGCGGCCGGCGATGTGGCTTTGCAGCGCGGCCACCATCACTTCGCCAGCTTCCAGGCGCCGTTCTCGATCGTGACCATCACGCGGGCGCGCTGGTCGAGGCCGAGGTGATCGCTGGCCGAGGTATTGAAGATGCCATGGGCACCCGGCATTTCCTTGACCGATTCCAGTGCGTCGCGCAGCGCAGCGCGGAACTCGGGCGTGCCCGGCTTGGCCTTCTTCAGCGCCACTGGCACCGCGGCCGTCATCAGCAGACCCGTGTCCCAGGCGTGGCCGCCGAAGGTCGAGACCGTACCCTTGCCATAGGCCGCTTCATAGGCAGCAACATAGGCCAGCGCGGACTTCTTCACCGGATGGCCGGCGGGCAGCTGATCGGCCACCAGCACCGGACCCGCCGGCAGGAAGGTGCCCTCGACATCCTTGCCGCCAACGCGCAGGAAGTCGGCATTGGCGACGCCGTGCGTCTGGTACATCTTGCCGGTGTAGCCGCGCTCCTTCAGCGCCTTCTGCGGCAGCGCGGCCGGCGTGCCCGAGCCGGCGACCAGCACCGCGTCCGGCTGTGCGCCCATCAGCTTGAGCACCTGCCCCGTCACCGAGGTGTCATTGCGCGCATAACGCTCGCTGGCCACGACGCGCAGCTTCTTCAGCTCGGCCGCCTTGGTGAACTCCTGGAACCAGCCTTCGCCATACGCATCCGCGAAGCCGATGAAGGCCACCGTCTTCACGCCGCTGTTGGCCATGTGCTCGGCGATCGCCAGCGACATCTGGATGTCGTTCTGCGGTGTCTTGAAGACCCAGCGTTTCTTGGCGTCCTGCGGCTCGACGATGCGCGCGGAAGCCGCCATCGAGACCATCGGCGTCTGCGCTTCCGAGACGGCGTCGATCATCGCCAGCGAGTTCGGCGTGGTGGTCGAGCCGAGGATGATGTCCACCTTGTGCTCGGTGATGAGCTTGCGGGCGTTGGCGACGGCCGCCGTGGTGTCGGAAGCATCGTCCAGCACGATGTAGTTCACCTTCTCGCCCGCGATCGTCTTGGGCATCAGCGCGACGGTGTTCTTCTCGGGGATGCCGAGCGAGGCCGCCGGGCCGGTGGCGGAAACGGTCACGCCGACGGTGATGTCGGCGAGTGCGGCGGCGCTGGTGAGTGCAGCGGCCAGCAGGGTCAGGATCTTGTTGAGTTTCATCGGGGTGTCTCCTCTTCGGGGGGTGGAACGGGGGTCAACGAGGTCAGCGAGGTCAATGCAATGCGGTGGATGCCGCCAAAGAACAGGTCGGCGACGATCGGTGCCATCTGGTCGTAGCCCAGGCGGCCGTCGGGTTTGAGCCAGGTGAACATCCAGTTGATCATGCCGAACAGCAGCATCGAGACCGGCGTGGCGAGCTGCACGGCGTGGAACTCGGGCCGCAGTTCAACCAGCGCCCGAGCAAAACCATCGACCACCTGCCGCTCCATCACCAGCACCCGGGCGCGGTCCTCGGGTTCCAGGAAGCGCACGTCCTCGGTCAGGACGCGGTGGGCGTGCTGGGCGTCGGCGTATTCCTCGACGAAGCGGATGATCAGCCGGTGCAGCCGCGGCTCGGCGGGCAGCCCTTCCGCCTCGATGCCACGCACCAGTTCGGCCAGCCGCGCCACATGCCCTTCGGCGATCTGGACCAGCAGCGCGTACTTGTCGCGGTAGTAGTGGTAGAGCGTCGGCTTGGACAGGCCGCACGCTTCGGCCAACTGGTTCATGGACGTGGCCGGATAGCCGCGCTGCGAGAACAGCTCCGCCGCGTGGGCGAGGATCATCTCGCGCTGATCGTCGTAGCCGGCGGAACGGGTGCGGGCCATTCAACGCTCGTCGAAACTGAGGACCACGCGCTCGGTCAGCGGGTGCGACTGGCAGGTGAGCACGAAGCCAGCCGCCACCTCGTGCTTGTCGAGCGCGAAATTGCGGTCCATGCGCACCTCGCCTTCGAGGAGCTTGGCCCGGCAGGTGCTGCACACGCCCGACTTGCACGAATACGGCATGTCCAGCCCGGCGAAGGCCGCGGCGTCGAGGATGCTCGGGTCCGAGCGGCGAAACGCGATCTCGCGGGTCAGCCCGTCGCGGATGATCACCACCCGCGCCTGCTCGGCGTCGCCCGGCAGTGCCTGATGCACAGCGGCAGCGCCCGGCGCAGCACCCGGCACGCCGAACCGCTCGACATGCAGCCGTTCGACCGGCACGCCCGCGTCCAGCAGCGCGGCTTCCACGTCATCGTTGAACCGGTGCGGCCCGCAGACGAACACCTCGTCGATCGACGCCGCCGGCACCAGCGTGCGCAGGAACAGCCCGAGCTTGTCGCGGTCGAGCCGGCCACTGTGCAGCGGGCTGTCCACATGCTCGGCCGAGAAAACGGGGTGCAGCGCCAGCCGGCCCATGTGGCGGTTCTTGAGGTCTTCGAGTTCCTCCTTGAACATGGTCGAGCGCGGCGTGCGGTTGCCGTAGAGCAGCGTGAAGCGGCTGCGCGGCTCGCGGGCCAGCAGCGATTTCATGATGGACAGGATCGGCGTGATGCCACTGCCGCCCGCGATGCCGACGATGTGGCGCGGTGCGGCTTCGGTTTCAGCGGAAGCTGTGGATTCGTCGGACAGCGCCAGCGTGAAATGCCCCTGCGGCGGGAAGACCTGCACCGTGTCGCCGGGCTGCAGCCGCTCGTTCGCCCAGGTCGAGAACACGCCGCCCGGCACCTTGCGCACCCCCACGCGCAAGGCACCGTCGTCCAGCCCCGCGCAGATCGAATACGAGCGGCGCA
>JBEEMX010000206.1:0-6098 GCA_041192465.1 Pseudomonadota bacterium
CCTGCCGGCGCTGGCCGTGCTGGGAGCGTTTGCGCTGCCGACCTTGCAGCGCAGTGTCAGTGCGGCCATCGACTGGTTTTCGGTGTTTTTCTTCACCCTCAGTGCGCTGGTCATCTGGGTGGTCTACGTGGCGATGCACACCGGTGTGCCGGCACAGCCCGCCGCAAACGTCGCCCGCCTCGCACCCGAATTCGTGCCGCAGTTCAGCCTGCCCGCCCTGGGCCTCGCCAGTATCGGTACCGTCGCGTGGCTGGCGTTGGTCCGCTGGCGCACCGGGCACCACCGCCACGCCCTCTGGAAAAGCCTGGTGCTGCCGGCAGGTGGTGTGGCGCTGAGCTGGCTGCTGCTGATGACGCTGTGGCTGCCGCTGCTGGACCACGCTCGCAGCTACCGCCCGCTGGTGCAGCGGCTCGCCCTGCACCTGCCGACCTCTGGCTGCGTGGCGACACAGAACATCTCTCGCAGCCAGCTCGCCGCACTGGAAGTCCACGGCACCTGGCGCTTGTCGCTCGATCCACGGGCCACCGATTGTCGCTGGCTGCTGATGGGCCTCCAGGAGCGCATCAATACCCCACCGTCGCTGCAGCAGACACCCGCACTGCCCGGCTGGACGCTGGTCGCCCGCGAGCGGCGTCCGTCCGACCGAGACGAGGTCATGCTGGTCTATCGACGCCCCTGAGTGGCGCCGGCACCCGCACCCGCGAGGCCGGAAAGGTGATGCGGAACACGGAGCCCTTGCCGGGTTCACTGTCCAGCTCCAGCTCGGCGCCGTGGCGCTGGACCACATGCTTGACGATGGACAGGCCGAGCCCGGTGCCGCCCGTCTCGCGCGAGCGGCTGCCATCGACGCGGTAGAAACGCTCGGTCAGGCGCGGCAGGTGTTCGCGCGCGATGCCGATGCCACTGTCCCGGACCTCGAAGGTGCCACCACCCGACGGCCGCAGCGTCCAGCTCACCGCCACACGCCCGCCCTCCGGCGTATAGCGCACCGCGTTGCTGGTGAGGTTGGTCAGC
Source organism: Pseudomonadota bacterium (assembly GCA_041192465.1). Classification (GTDB taxonomy): domain Bacteria; phylum Pseudomonadota; class Gammaproteobacteria; order Burkholderiales; family Burkholderiaceae_C; genus Sphaerotilus. The sequence continues at coordinate 1,015 of JBEEMX010000206.1, forward strand.
GCCGACAGCAGCTCGGTGCGGATGCCAGCGATGTCGGCCGCCTGCGCACGCAGCGTCACCTCGTCCGGGAACTGGATCAGATGCCGACCGCGGGACAGGCCGCGTGCCTCCACCTCGACCTGCTCCAGCAGCTCCCGCGTGGACACCCACTGGTCCGCCGATGGCTGCGGGCTGCCCTCCAACTGGGCCAGGGTCAGCAAATCGGCCACGAGGGTCTGCATCCGGTGGGTCTGCTGGGCCATCATCCCGAGCAGGCGCTGCCGCTCGGCCTCCTGCAGGGGCAGATTGGCCAGCGTCTCGACAAAGCCGACCAGCACCGTCAGCGGCGTGCGGATCTCGTGCGACACATTGGCCACGAAGTCGCGGCGCATGGCCTCCGCCTGCACGCGCTCGGTGACATCCTGCGTCAGCAGCAGCCGCTGGCCTTCACCATAGGCGCGCACCAGCAGCGACAGGGACAGCCGGGACTGGTAGTGCGGCAGGCTGATGGCTTCGCTGCTTTCTCCGGCCTGCAAGCCGGTCACGAAGGCGGGAGAACGGACCAGATTGGTGATGCGCTGGCCCAGATCGCGCTGCGGATCCAGCCCCAGATGCACGGCACCGATCTGGTTCAGCCAGGTGATCTGCTCGTCCGCATCCAGCAGGATCACGCCGTTGGGCGAGGCCTCGATCGCCCGCAGAAACTCGCCCAGCCGCTGCCGCTCGGCTTTCAAGGCCAGCTCGCGCTGGCGCAGGGCGCGCTCAGTGCGGTAGGCCATTTCACCCCAGAGTTCACCGTCACGGGGGGCATCGCCTTCCAGATTGCCGCGCAGCCAAGCCACCAGCCGCCCCGCCCGGCGCGCATCACGCCAGCCCGACAGCAGCAGGCCAAACACAGCCCCTGCCCAGGTGCCCAGCACAGGGGCATGCAGGCGCAACCCGATCAGGCCGCCCACCATCGCCATCAGGCTCATGAGCAGCAAGGAGGCGAACAAACGCCGCAGGACTAGGCTCATTTCAGGCGGTGGGAGCAGAGTGTGTGAGTCGGTAGCCCGCGCCACGCACGGTCTCGATCAACTGCGCGCAATGTACCGGCAACAGGGCCTCGCGCAAACGCTTGATGTGGACATCGACCGTCCGCTCCTCGATGAACACATGGTCACCCCAGACGCGGTCGAGCAACTGCGCCCGGCTGTGGACATGCTCGGGATGGGTCATCAGGTAGTGCAGCAGCTTGAACTCGGTTGGCCCGAGCCGGCATTCCGCGGTACCGCGGCTCACACGGCGGGTGGCCGGATCGAGTCGAAGGCCCGCGATCTCGGTGATCGCATCGCTGGCCATCGGCGCCCGTCGGCGCAGCACGGCGCGGATGCGCGCCAGCAGCTCGCCAGTGGAAAACGGTTTGACGAGGTAATCGTCGGCACCTGCGTCGAGTCCGGCAATCTTGTCCTTTTCTTCGGCGCGGGCCGTGAGCAGGAGGATGGGCAGCTCCCGCGAGCGCGGCGCCAACCGCCAGCGCCGTGCCAGCTCCATGCCCGAAGCCCCCGGCAGCATCCAGTCCAGCAGGGCGAGATCGGGCAGCACGGCATCGATGGCCGCCTGCGCCTGTTCCGCCGAGGCCGCCAGCACCACCTCGAACCCGGCATGCCGCAGGTTGATCGCGATCAGCTCGGCGATCGCCGGCTCGTCTTCGACCACCAGCACCCGCACTGGGGCCATCTCACCGCACCATGTCGGCCACCGCGTCCGGCGTGTTGTGCCGCACATCGGTGCCCTTGACGATGTAGATGATCTGCTCGGCAAGGTTCTTGGCGTGGTCGCCCACCCGCTCGATCGCCTTGGCGACGAACACCAGGTCGATCGAAACCGAGATGGTGCGTGGATCTTCCATCATGTAGGTGATGAGCTTGCGCAGCAAGCCGTCGAACTCGCGGTCGATCTCGTCGTCCTGGCGGATCACGTCGAGCGCCTGGTTCACGTCCAGGCGCGCGAAGGCGTCCAGTGCCTTGCGCAGCGACGCGGTCGCCAGGCTCGCCTCGACCGACACATCCGACACGGGGAAACGCAGCCGACTCGACGCCGCCGATTGCACCAGCCGGATCACCGTGCGGGCGATGCGCGCCGCCTCGTCGCCGACGCGCTCCAGGTTGCCGATGGTCTTGGAAATGGCGATCAGCAGGCGCAGGTCGCGCGCTGTGGGCTGTCGGCGGGCGATGATGGTGGAGAGGTCGTGGTCGATCTCCATCTCCATCTGGTTCACGCGCTCTTCGGTGCGAATGACCTGGGTGGCGATCTCCTCGCTGAACTGGGTCAGTGCAAGCATGGCCTGTGCCACCTGGGACTCGACCAGGCCGCCCATTTCGAGCACGCGGGTGGAAATGCCGCTCAATTCGGCGTCGAACTGACTGGAGAGGTGTTTGTCCATGGTGGGAACTCCGGCAATGTAAGTTTGAGTGACAGATGCAAGGATCGCAGCAAAACAGTGTGCCGCGGGGTCCGTCAGCCAAATCGGCCAGTGATGTAGTCCTCGGTTTCCTTTTTCCGCGGCTTCATGAAAATGTCCGAGGTTGGACCGAATTCGATCAAGTCACCCAGGTACATGTAGGCGGTGTAGTCCGAGCTGCGCGCGGCCTGCTGCATGTTGTGGGTGACGATGACCACGGTGTAGTCGGATTTCAGCTCGTCGATCAGCTCTTCGATCTTGCCCGTGGAGATTGGATCGAGTGCCGAACACGGCTCGTCGAGCAGCAGCACCTCCGGCTTGATCGCGATGCCGCGGGCGATGCACAGCCTCTGCTGCTGGCCACCCGACAGGCCCGAGCCGCTCTTGTCGAGCTTGTCCTTGACCTCGTTCCAGAGTGCCGCCTTCTTCAGCGCCCACTCGACGCGCTCGTCCATCTCGACCCGTGGCAGGTTCTCGAACAGCTTCACCCCGAAGGCGATGTTGTCGTAGATCGACATCGGGAACGGCGTGGGCTTCTGGAACACCATGCCGACGCGGGCGCGGATCAGCGAGATGTCTTCCTTGCTGGTCAGGATGTTGCTGCCGTCCAGCAGGATTTCACCCTCGGCACGCTGCTCCGGGTACAGCTCGAACATGCGGTTGAAGGTGCGCAGCAGCGTCGATTTTCCGCAACCGGATGGCCCGATGAAGGCCGTGACTTTCTTCTCCGGAATGTCCATCTGAATGTTCTTCAGCGCCTGGAAATTACCGTAGTAGAAATTCAGATTGCGCACCGAGATCTTGGTTTTCTCGGTGAGGGCGGTTGCTGCCTTGGTGTCCATCGGCTTCAGCGTCTTCATTGTTTGTTGCGCAGGAAAGTGCGGGCCACGACGTTGAGCGCCAACACCCCCACGGTGATCAGGAACACACCCGCCCAGGCCAGCTTCTGCCAGTTTTCATACGGGCTCATTGCGAACTTGAAGATCGTCACGGGCAGGCTGGCCATCGGCTCGTTGAGGTTGCTGGTCCAGAACTGGTTGGACAGTGCAGTGAACAGCAGCGGCGCCGTCTCGCCCGAGATGCGCGCAATCGCCAGCAGCACGCCGGTCATCACGCCGGCACGCGCGGATTTCAGCGTGATCAACAGGATCACCTTCCACTTCGGCGTGCCCAGCGCGTAGGCGGCTTCGCGCATCGCGTTGGGGATCAGGCTGAGCATGTTCTCGGTCGTGCGGATCACCACCGGGATGACGATCATCGCCAGGGCCAGCACCCCCGCGAAACCCGAAAAGTTGCCGACCCGCGCCACCCAGATCGAGTAGACAAACAACCCGACCACGATCGAAGGCGCCGACAGCAAGATGTCGTTGACGAAGCGCGTGATGCGTCCCAGCCAGTTCGACTGGCCGTATTCCGCCAGATAGACACCCGCCATCACGCCGATGGGCGTGCCCAGCAGGGTGGCCAGCGTCACCATCGTCAGCGAGCCGAAGATGGCGTTCGCCAGCCCGCCGATTTCGGCCTGCGGCGGGGGTGTCATTTCGGTGAAGGTCTGCAGGTTCAGGCCACCGATCCCGAGGCGCACCGTCTCGATCAGGATCCAGATCAGCCAGAACAAGCCGAACGCCATTGCCGACAGCGACAGCGACAGTGCGACCATGTTGACGAGCTTGCGCTTGCGGTGCATCGCGGCGCGCGATGCGTACAGGGCATCTTGGCGCATCAGCGGCCCTCGCCTTTCTTGAGTTGCGACAGCAGCACCTTGGACAGCGACAGCACGACGAAGGTGATGAAGAACAGCACCAGCCCGAGGTAGATCAGCGACGCCTGGTGCAGACCTGCGCCCGCTTCCGCGAACTCGTTGGCCAGCGCCGAGGTGATGCTGTTGGCGGCGTCGAACAACGAGATGGAGTTGAGCTGGTTCATGTTGCCGATGACAAACGTCACCGCCATGGTTTCACCCAGCGCGCGGCCCAAGCCCAGCATGATCCCGCCGACCACACCGCTCTTGGTGAAGGGCAGCACCACCTTCCACACCACTTCCCAGGTGGTGGCGCCCAGTGCGTAAGCCGATTCCTTGAGCAGCGGTGGTGTGATCTCGAACACGTCGCGCATCACCGAAGCAATGAACGGGATGATCATGATCGCCAGGATGATGCTTGCCGCCATGATGCCAATGCCCACGGGCGGGCCGGAGAACAGATCCCCCAGCACCGGTACCCCGGAAAACACCCCTTGCAGCGGCTGCTGCACGTATTCGGCCAACAACGGCCCGAACACCATCAGGCCCCACATGCCATAGACGATCGACGGCACCGCAGCCAGCAGTTCCACCGCGATGCCCAGCGGGCGTTTCAGCCACGACGGTGACAGCTCGGTCAGGAACATCGCGATCCCGAAACTCACCGGCACGGCGATCAGCAATGCGATGAACGAGGTCATCAGCGTGCCGTAGATCATCACCAGACCACCGTAGCGGTTCTGGACCGGATCCCACTCGCTCGACCACAGGAAGGACAGGCCGTATTCGCGGATCGCTGGCATCGCACCTTGCAGCAGCGACACCAGAATGCCGGCCATCAGCGCCAGCGTGAGCCAGGCAGCACCCTGCGCCAGCACCGCAAACAGCGGATCGGCCCAGGCATGGCGTTTCACGGTCGGC
>JBEEMX010000207.1:0-6351 GCA_041192465.1 Pseudomonadota bacterium
CGGCGGCGATGACGCGGCGCAGGCGCGCTGGGTCGGTTGGCGCGAAGGGGCGGCGCTGGTGGGCGTGGTGCTGGCGAGCGTGCTGCCGTCGGTGGCGGGTTTGTCGGCGATGGTGGCTGTGTTCGCGCTGGCGCTGGGTGTGGCGCTGATGGCCTTGACGCGGGCGCCGCGGCCGGTGCTGCGCAGCCGGGTGGCGGTGGTGCCGCTGTCGATGGCCGCGCCGTGGCGGGTGGCCGGGTTCCGCCGGCTGGTCGCGGTGTTCCTGCTCAATGGCATCGCCAGCGCGGTGCCGGCCACGCTGGTGTTGTTCTTCGTGCGCGACCGGCTGCAGGCGCCTGCGCTGGAGGGGGCCTTCCTCGCGGTGTACTTCGTGGCGGGTGCGGTGTCGCTGCCGCTGTGGGTGCGCGGGGTGGCGCGCTGGGGGCTGGTGCGGATCTGGGCCGTCGGCATGGTGCTGGCCGTGGTGACTTTTGTCGGCGCGCTGGCGCTCGGGGCGGGCGACACGGGCGGCTTCTTCGCGGTGTGTCTGGCCAGCGGGCTGGCGCTGGGCGCGGATCTGGTGGTGCCCGGCGCGCTGCTGGCCGGTGTGGTGCGCCGCAGCGGGCAGGGCGGGGCGGCCGAGGGCGCGTTCTTCGGCTGGTGGAACAGCGCGACCAAGCTGAATCTGGCGCTGGCCGCGGGGTTGGCGCTGCCCGCGCTGCAATGGGCCGGCTACACCCCTGGCAGCCGCGATGCCGAGGCGCTGTGGTCGCTGAGCCTGGCGTATGCCGCGCTGCCGTGTGTGTTGAAACTGCTGGCGTTGGGGGCCTTGTGGCGCCTGCGCCGGGTACTCGAAGGAGAGACTCCATGAACGCCATGAACGTGACCCGATCGGTGCGGCGCCTTGCCGTGGCCGCTGCTGCCGCTCTGCTGGCCGCCTGCGCCGGGCCGCAGGTGGACGACTACGCCCGCGAGACCCCCAAGCTCGTGCTGCGCGACTATTTCAACGGACCCATGACCGCGCACGGCGTGTTCACCGACCGCGCCGGCAAGGTCGCCCGCCGTTTCACGGTGCGCATGGTCGGGCGCTGGAGTGGCAACGAGGGCGTGCTCGACGAGGACTTCACCTACAGCGACGGCAAGACCGAGCGCCGCGTCTGGCGCCTGACCGACCTCGGCGACGGGCGCTACACCGGCCGCGCCGACGATGTGCTCGGCGAAGCGCAGGGCCGCGCGGCGGGCAACGCGCTGCGCTGGCAGTACACGCTGAAGCTGCCCGTCGATGGCAAGACCTACGAGGTGCAGTTCGACGACTGGATGTACCTGATGGACGAGAAGGTGATGCTCAACAAGGCGGTGATGAGCAAGTTCGGCCTGCGGCTGGGCGAGGTCACGCTGGCCTTCCACAAGCCCTGAGCCGGGGTTCGACATGGCCATCAACCGTCCCCTGCGCGACTGGACCGGGCAAGTCGTCTGGATCGTGGGCGCCTCGTCCGGCATCGGACTGGCTACTGCCGAGCTGCTGGCGCGGCGTGGCGCCCAGGTGGTCGTCTCGGCGCGCAAGGCCGCGCCGCTGCAGGCCTTCGCCGCCGCGCATCACGGCGCGCTGGCGCTGCCGCTCGATGCCGCCGCCGCCGGCGCGCTGAAGGCGGGCATGGCGCGACTCCTGGGGCAGCACGGTCGGCTCGACCTGGCCCTGTACTGCGCCGGCCATTACCAACCCGTGCGCGCCACCGCCTACGACCTTGACGAGGTGATCCGCCACCAGGACATCAACGTCACCGGCGCGATGCGCATGCTCGACGCCGTGCTGCCCACGCTGCTCGCCCAGCGCAGCGGCCACATCAGCCTCGTCGCCAGCGTGGCCGGCTACCGTGGCTTGCCGCAGGCACTGGCCTATGGCCCGACCAAGGCGGCGCTGATCAACATGGCCGAGGTGCTGCAGATGGACCTGAAGCCGAGCGGCATCGACGTGTCCGTCATCAATCCTGGCTTCGTCGAAACCCCGTTGACGGCGCAGAACACCCACCCGATGCCCGCGCTGATCACGCCCGACGCTGCGGCCGAGGAGATCCTGAAGGGCTGGGCGCGGGGCGCGTTCGAGATCCATTTTCCGAAGCGGTTCAGCCGGGTGCTGAAGCTGCTGGGCTTGCTCGGGGATGGGTGGTATTTCTCGCTGGTGCGCCGCGCCACGGGGTTGTGAGGACCACGCCATGACAGACCCCCGCGTCGCCCGCGTCATCACCTTCTTCGAGCAGCTCGCCCCCGCCGATCTGGACCGGCTGGGCGAGGTCTACGCCGACGACGCGCGCTTCAAGGATCCGTTCAACGAGGTCCACGACATCCCAGGCATCCGCCGCGTCTTCGCGCACATGTTCGACAGCCTCGGGGCGCCGCGCTTCGTCGTGCGCGACGTGATCGCGCAGGGCGACCAGTGCTTCCTGACCTGGGATTTCCTGTTCGAAGCGCCGCGCCTCGGCCCCGGCACCGTGACCATCCACGGCGGCTCGCACCTGCGCTTCGGCGCGGACGGGCGGCTGGTGCTGCACCGCGACTACTGGGACGCGGCGGAGGAGCTGTACGAGAAGCTGCCGGTGGTCGGCGGGCTGATGCGCTGGCTCAAGCGCCGCGCGGCGGGGTGAGCGTTCCCATGGCGTGCGTCACTGCGGCGGGTCGTCCGAGTTCGCCTGCCCTTCGGAGAGGGTATGGAGCTGGAACCTGCCGTCTGCCGTGACCAGCCAGACCTCCGGGTAGACCACGCTCTTCATGCCGCGTGGCGGCGGCGGATACGGCTCGGCCGCGTAGACCATGCGCTGTATCCATGGCACGACTTCCTGCGCAGCGGCGGGGTAGCGCATGATCCGCAGATCGGTGACGCGACCACGGCTGTCGATGGTGGTGCGGAACGCGGCGATCGCGTAGAGCATGGGGGGCAGCTTGCCGTCGAAGACGTGCGGCCAGTAGCGCATGTAGAGGTGGCGGGCACCCTCAATGCGGTAGTCGCTGGCGTTGCGGGCCGCGCCGGTGCTGAGGCTGGCGATGTCGTCGAGCGGCTGGGGTGCAGGTGCTGTCTGAAACTGGGCGAATGCCGGCAGGCAGGCCAGTGCCCAACCTGCCAGCAACCCCATCCCCCACACGCACCATGGCTGCTGCGGGCTTTCTTGGTGTTCTCGGCCGCGAGACGGCCGGATTCCGCAGAGTCTAGCGATCACTTGCGCAGTTCCGGTGTGCATAGTTGGCAAACAGCGGCGCGGCCCCGGCGGCTTCAGCGCATCCAGCCCTTGCGCCGGAAGTAGATCAGCGGCGCCGCCACCGACGCCACCATCAGCCCGAGCGCGTACGGGTAGCCCCAGGATTGCGTCAGCTCGGGCATGTGCTGAAAGTTCATGCCGTAGATGCTGGCGATCAGCGTCGGCGGCAGCAGGGCGACCGAGGCCACCGAGAAGATCTTGATGATCTTGTTCTGGTTGATGTTGATGAAGCCGACGGTGGCGTCCATCAGGAAGTTGATCTTGTCGAACAGGAAGGCGGTGTGCGAGTCGAGCGAGTCGATGTCACGCATGATCTGGCGCGCTTCCTCGAACTGCTCCGCGTTCAGCAGCCGGCTGCGCATCATGAAACTCACCGCCCGGCGCGTGTCCATCACGTTGCGGCGGATGCGGCCGTTCAGGTCTTCCTGGTGGGCGATGGCCGAGAGCGCCTCGCCCGCGGCGCGGTCGTCCACATCCTGCTTCAGCACGCGCGCGCTGACCTTCTCCAGCGAGTCGTAGATGCCTTCGAGCGCGTCGGCCGAATATTCCGCGTCGGCGTCGTAGAGCTTGAGCAGCACGTCCTTGGCGTCCTCGATCATGGCCGGGATGCGCCGGGCGCGCAGCCGCAGCAGGCGGAACACGGGCAGGTCTTCCGAATGGACCGAGAACAGCACGTTGTGGTGCAGGATGAAGGCCACGCGGACATTGCGCGGCGTCTCGCCGTCGTCGATCAGGAAGTCGGAGCGGATGTGCAGCTCGCCGTTGTCTTCCTCGTAGAAACGGGCGGATTCTTCGAGGTCGTCATCGACGATATTCTCGGGGATGGTCAGGTCGAAGCGCGCCTGGATCCAGCCCTTTTCCTGCGCCGTCGGGGCTTCCAGATCGACCCAGACCGGCGCGACATGGGCCAGTGCTTCGAGGGCGTCGATCTCTTCCTGGAACAGGCGGCCGTTGGCCAGTGTGAAGACGTTGAGCATCGGAACCAATTATTGCACTGCGGAAGAGGGTGTGTCTGAATGCTCGAAAACCCGGAGGTCGAACGGTAATCTGACGGCTCAGGGCAATTCCACACAGGGCTTGCAGGGTGTCACAGGGAGGGCTTGTCAGCCCATCCTGAAAGGGCCACACTGGGTTCAACGACTCCCCACCCAACCTCTCGAAAGGAGGCCCCATGAATCTCACGATCAGCGGTCATCATCTGGAAGTTACGCCGGCTCTGCGCGAATACGTGCTCACCAAGCTGGACCGGGTCACTCGACACTTTGACCAGGTAGTGGATGTCAACGTGCTGCTCACCGTGGAGAAGCAGAAGGAGAAGGAACGCCGACAACGCGCCGAAGTCACGCTGCACGTCAAGGGCCGCGACATCTTCGTGGAAAGCGCCAGCGAAGACCTGTACGCCGCGATCGATCAACTGATGGACAAGCTCGACCGCCAGGTCGTGCGCCACAAGGACAAGCTGCAGGACCACCACCACGTCGCTTCCAAGCGCCTGGAACTCAACGGCGAGATGGTCTGATCCCTTGCCCACCCCGCACACGGTGAACCGTGTTGCGGTGGGGCTTCAGGCGGCCCCCGAGCGGGGCCGCTGTCGTTTCTGCGAACATCGCGCCACCGGGGCCGATATGCTGACCGCAGCCCGCGCCGCGATTCCTATAATCACTCCCCCGACCACCCCCGAACCGCGCCTCGATGAACCGTCTCGCCGCGATCCTCCCTGCAGGCAATGTGCTGGTGAACGTGGACGCTTCCAGCAAGAAGCGTGCGTTCGAGCAAGCCGGCCTGCTGTTCGAGAACCAGCACGCCATCGCCCGTGCCACCGTCTCCGACAATCTTTTCGCGCGCGAACGTCTCGGCTCCACCGGACTTGGGCATGGTGTCGCCATTCCCCACGGCCGCATCAAAGGCCTGAAGAATCCGCTGGCTGCCGTGGTCCGGCTGGCGCAACCGATCGCCTTCGAAGCGCCGGACGACGAGCCGGTCGTGCTGCTGATCTTCCTGCTGGTGCCGGAAGCGGCCACGCAGCGCCACCTGGAAATCCTCTCCGAAATCGCCGAGCTGCTGTCGGACCGCGAACTGCGCGAACGGCTCAAGGTCGAGACCGACCCGGCCAAGCTGCACGAGATGATTTCCCGCTGGGAACCTCTGCGCTCGGTCGCCTGAGCCTGAGCACCACCAGGACCATCCGGCCATGAAAGCCACCGTCATCAGCGCGGAGGCATTGTTCGATGCCCACCGCAACATGCTCAAGTGGGAGTGGATCGCTGGCCACGCCCACCCCGAACGCCGTTTCGACGAGGTGGCGGTGCGCGACGCGCAGTCCGCTGCCGATCTGGTCGGCTACCTCAACTACATCCACCCGTATCGGGTGCAGATTGTTGGCAGGCGTGAAATCGCCTACCTTGAAGACGCGAGCGAGGTGCAAGAACGCCGCATCTCGCGCATCGTGGCGCTGGAGCCGCCGGTGGTCGTGGTCGCCGACGGTTGCACGCCACCCGACCGGCTGGTGGCGATGTGCGAGCGGGCCGAGATCCCGCTGTTCTGCACCCGCGAGTCGGCCGGCCATGTCATCGACGTGCTGCGCGGCTACCTCGGCCAGCACTTCGCCGAGCGCACCTCGCGCCACGGTGTTTTCATGGACATCCTCGGCCTGGGCGTGTTGCTGACCGGCGAGTCGGGGCTGGGCAAGAGCGAGCTGGGGCTGGAGCTGATCTCGCGCGGCCACGGGCTGGTGGCCGACGACGTGGTGGACCTGTTCCGCGTGTCGCAGTCGGCGATCGAGGCGCGCTGCCCGGAGCTGCTGCGCAACCTGCTGGAGGTGCGCGGCATCGGCCTGCTCGACATCAAGGCCGATCTTTGGCGAAACGGCGGTGCGCCGGAAGATGCGGCTGAAGCTGATCGTCCACATGGTCCGCAAGGAAACGCTGGAACGTGATTTCGAGCGCCTGCCCTACGAGCCGCTGTATGAGGACGTGCTCGGCATGCCGGTGCGCAAGGTGATCATCGCGGTGGATGCGGGGCGCAACCTGGCGGTGCTGGTCGAAGCGGCGGTGCGCAACACGGTGCTGCAACTGCGTGGCATCGACACCTACAAGGAATTCATCAAGCGCCACCGCGACCT
>JBEEMX010000208.1:0-6053 GCA_041192465.1 Pseudomonadota bacterium
GCGGTGTCGTTGATGTAGGCGTAGTTGCCCTTGTTGAAGTCGTACAGCACGGTGCGCTGGCCCCAGGGCTGGAGCTTGTCGTACATCTGGAAATAGCCCACAAAGCCCGAACGGTACAGCGCGCCGCTCTGGTCCCAGGCATCGTACAAGCCGGCACCGGTGTGGTCTTCGTCCAGGTAGTAGGTGCGCTTCGAATACACATGCCGCGTGTTCGCCTTGAGCGTCGCCTCAATCGCCCACACGCGGTGCAGTTCCCAGCGCTCGCACGCGGGGTTGGCATGCTTGGCCATCATGGCCTTGTCCGCCGGGCACTCGAAGCTGCCCTTGTAGGAGTTGTACGGGATGAACATCTCCTTCTTGCCGGCCAGCTTGAAATCGAAGCGGTCCATCTTGCCGGAGAACATGAACAGCTCGTCGAACAGCGTCACGCCGCCCATGCTGCCGACAGGCGTGTCGTACGAGAACTCCGGCGAGCCCTTCACGCGACGCTGGCCGGGCGTGTAGCTCCAGGCGGCGCGTGACTTGGCCACCGGGTCGATGTTGTCGATCAGGCCCGTCATCGCGCCGGCACTGCGCGCCGGGGCCAACGTCATCGAGTACACCCGCATCGACATCGTCGGGTCACGGTCGGTCAAGGTGGTCTGGTAGTAGGGGAACTCGCTGCGGGTGAACTGCTCGGCCGTCATCGTGGGGCGGCCCGCGGTATCGACCACCCAGGAGCGAGCCGACGACGTCGTTGTCGAGCCGTTGCCCTGATAGCGCACCAACTGGTTCCACATGGCCTCGTAGCCGCTCTTCGGGATCGGGAAGGGCAACCCACCCGCACAGCCGGCTTCCAGCGCCAGGTTGTCATTCTTGGTCTTGCAGCTGGTGGCGTTGCGAACGGTATTTTTCAGCACGAAATCCGGGAATGCCACCGAGCGACGCGACGGATAAACATCGATGAAGTAGGTTGCCGGGTTTTTGCCGAGAAGGTTTTTCTGGCCGTCGCTCAGCTTGTCGGCGTACTGCGCCATGTTCTTGGCATCGATGCGAAACAGCGGCTTGTCGGTGGAGTAAGGGTCGGCCCAGAACCCGCTGTCGGGCTTGAAGTTGGGGGGAGGCGTGCGCAGCCCGCCCGTGTAGGCGGGGATGCTGCCGTCGGCGTTGCCGGCCTTGATGGCGCCGAACTCGGTGAGCGTCGTGCCCAGCTGCTTGGCGTCCTCTGCAGAGACTGCGGCCATGGCGGACAGACTGGCGCCCGAAAGCAGGGCCAACGCAAAGTACTTGGATGTGGTCATGGGTTGTATCTCCAACGTTGTCGGGTTCTGGTCAGAAGCTCGTCTTGTAGGTGAACGACAGCCAGCCACGATCGGTCATGGCCACTGCACCGCGCCCGCCGTTGATCAAGCCGGTGGGGCCATACAGCGTCGCGGCCCCGATGTCGGCATAACGCAGCGAGAACTCGTGCTTGGCTGAGTAGATCCCCTTCAACCCCAGTGACCAGGAGAGCGCGCGTTCTGCACCGCCACCACCATTGGGCGAAACGCCCTTCAGCCCGTAATTGATAGAAATAGGCACCTCGACATCCCAGGAAGGGAAGACACCGTAATACGCCGGAGTCAGGTTGACAGCGATCTGCGCGAATTGCTTGGACGAGCAGCCGTTGACACGGCTCTGCCCAGCCGGGCAGCCGGCATACCCCTCACCCTTGAACTGGTTGGGGTTGGTGTTGACCGAAAGCAGCCGGTTGTAGGCCATCTCGACAATCAGGTTGCCACTGTCCCAAAGTGGCGTGGAGGGCAGCAGATAGATGCCGTTGACCACCACGTGGGCGGTATCACCACGCGGCCCCAAGCCGTCGGCTCCGATGGTGGAGGCCTGCAACGCAGCGTTCTTGCGCACCGACACCTCGGAGCCGAAGCTGACTGGCCCGATGGCGCGCGCAAAACTCAGCCCGTACAGCGTGATGTCCTGGGGGTAGACGAACCTGAAAGTCGAATTACCGCCCGGAACAATGGTCGACTGCACGCTGGACGGCTGGTAGTCATTGAACCTGCGGTAATAGGCGCCCAGCGTCGACTCGATCGCGGGAACGTTCAACTTGGCCATCACGCCCCAGTTGCCTGTGTTGCCGGGCTGCAAGGCAGCGGCACGATTGAGGACTTGCCCAGGCACAGCGGCGGCGGGCAGAAGGGGGTTCCACAGGCGATCAACATTCTGCGCAGTGTCCGCACCGGCAAAGTAGGTGCCGCCATCCGGTCCGCGGGTGTTCTTCCATTCAAAGAAGTATTGACCCGCCACCGACAGATCGCTCGTGACCTGCGCCTTGGCAGACACCTGGCCGATGGGCAGAAACACTTCCTTGGTTTCTACTCCCGGTGAAACCGATGCCTTCACACCGTCCACCGGTGCTTGCGAGTACGACACCGCGTGCGCGCCCAGCAACAGCCCCTCGCCCCACACGACGGCGTGGCGGCCCACCTTCACATTGACCGGCACCTCACCCAGCACGAGGTTGCCCCAGACGAACGCATCGAGCACCTCACCGGAAGGGCCTGCGTTGAACCGCTTGACCTTGCTGTTGTAGGTGTTGTTGTAGTAGCTGCTGGTGTAGGGCGCAGCAAAGGGCTTGACCGTCTGGTCGCTGTAGGCCGCGTCGTACCAGCCTGCCGCTGACACGCGGGCGCCGAACGAGTTCTTGTAGTTGACGTCCAGTTCCGAGAACAGATCAAGCCGGTTGGTGATGATGTCGCCGCGCTTGAACTTGCCGTCCGATTCGTCGTTCCCGGGGTTGCCCAGGATCGCAGGATCCTGCGCTTCTGTGCGCGTACCGAGTGTGTAGCGCACCGTGGTGTCCAGGCGCACCTTGAGGTCCGGGTTGCCCACGTCGATCCCGGTAGCACTGGCCGCGCCGGCGCCCATCAAGAGCGCGGTGACGACCGCGTTGAACCGGAATGTCCGGTCTGAATTGAGTTCACGACTTGCCATTGTTTGTCTCCGTTGACGAGTTCAGTTCAACACCACTCACCCAGACCCCACCTGCTGCTGCCTGGGCAGAGACCACGGGGAATTCTTGGATCTGATTCTGATTCTAGTCTTAGAATATGAACACAAACCCAGAGTTTGTACCTATTAGAGGCTTCGAAGTGCCCATCCGCAGCGCCTCGACGCATCCGCTCCAGGACGTATTTCAGCGACCCCTCCATGCCCCACGGCGACAGCATGGTTGCCGAAAAACTGACTGTCAATCAGTTTTAAGTTGTGTCCGGGAAAACGTGAGCGGCGGTTCTGGCCAAACCGCTCAGTCCCGCGAATCACCCATGCGCGCAGTCATCCTGGGACTGAGATAGCCAGGGGCCTCGTAGAACTGCTCGCACCATTTGCGCATGGCCGTGTAGCCAGCGATGTCCTGCCTGGCGTAGATGGGCCGGTGCTTGAACCGCATGTGGCGCCACATGCGCGCATCTTCCTCGTAGAGCGCGTCGGTGCTCCCGGCAAAGGACCGCATCGGTTCGGGCATCTCGTCCGGGCTGGCCGCGTCCTTGGGCAGGAAATAGCTGACACGGAAGTGCGAGCTGTCTTCGTCCACCGGGGTGCCAGACAGGATCAGCCGGTAGGGCGTGCGTCCACTGAATGCCGCAAAGCTCAGGCCGATGCCGGTGTTGATCAGGTAGGTGCGCAGCGCGATCTCCATCGTCCTCGGCGACTGGAAGCCCATGGACGACCGGAAGCGCGTGCCCTCGACGCGGAAGCCCAGCAGTTGCGGGTCAAAGGGGGCGCCGTGGGTGTGCCGGAAGTGCGAGGTGTCGCAGGCGTTTTCCTGCACGTACTGCGGGTGGATGGGCTCGCCCGGCTTGTTCACGACGGCGTGCGGCCAGCAGGGGTAGAAATCGTTCTCCTGCGTCGCGCCGAGTTCGGTGAAGTCGCTGAACAGATCGGGCAGCTCCCAACCGGCACGCGGCGGTCCACCTGCCGGGTCGTGCCACAGGAAGATCAAGCCATGCTGCTCGACCACCGGCCACTTGCGCAGCGGCTTGCGGATCACGTTGTCCTGGTTGGGGATGCGGGTGTTCTGGCCATCCACGCCCCATTGCCAGCCGTGGTAAGGGCAGGCCACGGACTGGCCCCTGACCTTTCCACCATGCCCCAGGTGCGCCCCCAGGTGGTGGCAGAACGCGTCCAGCACCGCCAGTTCGCCGTCTTCGGTCCGAAAGGCCACCAGATCCTGGCTGAAGTACTTCAGCGGTTTGACCGTGCCCGCCGGTATCTCGCCAGACCAGCCGATGTGGAACCAGCCGGTCGGCTTCATCGATAAGTTCAACGCCATCGGTGGCTCCTTGTCACGGCCAGCGTCGTGCGGGTCAATACACTTCGAACAGACCGGCAGCCCCCATGCCGCCGCCCACGCACATGGTCACCACCACGTGGCGCACGCCGCGGCGCTTGCCTTCCAGCAGCGCACTGCCCACCAGGCGGGAGCCGGTCATGCCGAACGGATGGCCCAGGGCGATGCCGCCACCGTTGACGTTGAAGCACGCGGGGTCGATGCCGAGCGTGTCGCGGCAATACAGCGCCTGGCAGGCGAACGCTTCGTTCAGCTCCCACAGCCCGATGTCCTGCACCCGCAGGCCATGCTTGGCCAGCAGCTTGGGCACGGCCAGCACCGGGCCGATGCCCATTTCCTCGGGCGCCAGCCCGGTGACCATGAAACCCCGGTAGGCGCCCAGGGCTTGCAGGCCGCGCTGCTGTGCGACCTTGGCCTCCATCAGCACGCAGGCCGAAGCACCATCGGACAGTTGGCTGGCGTTGCCGGCCGTGACCGTGCCGCCCTCCATCACCGGCTTCAGCGCGGCCAGCCCGGCGGCGGTGGTGTCGGCGCGCACACATTCGTCGCGGTCGAAATGCACCTGGCGGTGGCTCACGGCCTTGGTGAGCTTGTCGGTGACCGCCATGGTGACGTCCATCGGCGCGATTTCGGCCAGGAAGCGCCCGCTGGCGACGGCCGCCGCCGCGCGTTGCACGGCCTGCAGCGCAAACGCGTCCTGCGCCTCACGGCTGATGCCGTACTTGCGGGCCACGAACTCGGCGGTCTCGATCATCGGCATGTAGGCCGTGGGCGCCGCGCGCACCAGTGCCTCGTCCCGCTCGCGCACCGCATGTTCGACGTAGGTCGGCGTCAGGGCACTGACGTTTTCGGCACCGGCGCCGATGGCAATGTCCATCTGGTCCACCACGATCTGCTTGGCGGCGATGGCCACGGCCATCAGACCAGAGGCGCATTGCCGGTCCACCGTGGAACCGGAGACCGTGTCGCCCAGCCCTGCGGCCAGCGCGGCTGCGCGGGCCAGGTTGCGGCCCGAGGTGCCCGCCGGCATGGCGCAGCCCACCACCACGTCCTCGACATCGCGGCCCGCCACCCCGGCGCGCTCCAGCGCATGGCGGATGGCATGGGCCACCATGGTCGGCGATTTGGTGTGGTTCAGTGAACCGCGGTGTGCCTTGGCGATGGGGGTGCGCGCAGTGGCGACGATGACGGCTTCTCTCATCTGGAGCTTTCTCGGGGCTGGTTCGTTCGGTTGATCGATCGATTGGCGCTTCAGCGGCTGGTCGGCAGATCGAGCACTGTCCTGGCCAGGATGTCGCGCTGCACTTCGTTGCAGCCGGCGTAGATCGTGGTCGGCCGGGCCATCATGAAAGGCCAGTGCAGGTCCGTGGTCCAGCCCTGCAGGTGCAGGTCACCGGCTTCGCCGCCATGCTCCGCCGAGATGTCGACGTTGAACTGCACGATGCGCTGCAGCAGCTCGGAGACATAGATCTTCAGCATCGAGGCCCTGGCGCCCGGCTCTTCGCGCTGCTCCGCGACCGCGCGGCACAGGCGGTTGTACAGCGCACGGTAGTCGTGCAGGTCGGCCTGCAGCACGGCCAGCCGGTCGGTGACGCCCTGGTCGCCGGCCAGGCCGAGCGCCGGCACCAGCCGCTCGGCGATGCCCAGCGCCCGTGCGGGCATCGCCGGGCTGCCGAGCCAGAGCCGCTCGTGGCCCAGCAGGCTTTTGGCCACGGTCCAGCCGTCG
>JBEEMX010000209.1:0-6049 GCA_041192465.1 Pseudomonadota bacterium
TGGACCCACAGCCGCTCGGGCGCCTGCAGCGCCTCGCCCGGCTGGGCAT
Organism: Pseudomonadota bacterium; assembly: GCA_041192465.1. GTDB lineage: Bacteria > Pseudomonadota > Gammaproteobacteria > Burkholderiales > Burkholderiaceae_C > Sphaerotilus. The sequence goes on from JBEEMX010000209.1 coordinate 50, forward strand.
GGGCCTGCGCCACCAGTTGCGGCACCCACGGCAGCAGGTTGATGCGCCGGTCGCCGACCCGGAAACCGATCGACAGATGCAGCCAGTCGCCTGCGGTCTCGGTCTTGGCGTCGGATTGCAGACCGTCGAAGGATTCCCCGGAACCCGCATCGCCCAGCGACACGTCCAGGCTGTCCACCGGGTTGACGCGGGCGCCCCAGCCTTCGCCGGTCTCGATGACGAATCCCGCCGTGCGCCATGCCGCGAAATCCTCGGCCAGCCAGACACCAAAGCGTCGCTGGCGCTCACGGGCATCCGCCTCGACAAGCCGCCACTGGTCAGCCGGCGCCCCCAGCAAGCGGCCCAACCCACCATCCTCACAGGCCCGGATGGCCGCGGCTTCCAGGGCTTTGTCGCGCACCAGCTCGACCAGCCCGTCCGGCGCATCGATGAACTGCTGCGCGGGGGCGCTGTCGGGCCAGAAATTGCGCTCGCCCGCGTAGTCGAAGCTCAGCGTGAAGCCCGGCTCGCGAGCGTCTCCCTCAAAATCGATGTGCAGCACCGGCTGCGGCACCTCGCCATGGATGCGGCGGACCACCGGGGTGGCCACCGTCTCCGGCAACGTGGGGAACAAGCGCCGCGCCTGGGGTTGCTGGGCCTGTTGGCGCAACCAGTCATCGGGCATCGGGGGCGCCTTGAGCAGGCGGGTCACCCGCTCGGGGGCCAGGCCGTCCAGGTCCAGCTCCCCCACCAGCCCGTTCACCTCGTCGAGGTACAGCGACACCACACCCGGCACCGGCAGCAGCCCCGCCGAAATGAACGCCGCATTGATCTGCGCCAGCAACTGCCAGGTGCCGTCGGGCATCGAGGTCCAGTGCCAATGCAAGGTGCGTGTCCCGCCCCAGGCCCAGGGGCGGCCGGGTCGGTCATCGGCATCGACGGCCACCACGCGCCCGGTGGCCACGGCCCGCTCCAGCACCTCCAGCCCGGAACGGTCGTCGATCGGGGCGGCGGGCAGCTCTTCATAGCCATACCCACCATACCCACTGGACCTGGTACCCAGCAGATCCCCTTGCAACCACAGCCAGCGGGCAACGTCCCGGAATACCGGATCAGCCCCTTCCTGAGAAGCTCGCCAGGCACCATGGCCGAGTGCGCGCAACTTGCCGAGCTTGCGCTCCGACTGTCCGGGCTTGGCCTTGAGCACCGTCACCCGGTGGGCACCCAGCACAACCTGTGTCGTGGTCGAATCCGCCGTGTTCCGGGTTTGATACGACGCTGGCTTCGTGCGGGTGCGAGAACCCAGCGTGAGCACCACGACCTCGTTGTCGGCAATGAACGACGAGGTTGGGTAGGGCTTCAATGCCCCCGGCTCGTCCGCCGCAGACCACCATTGGTCGAGGGCATTCGGCGCCTGGGGTTTGGCGGCCGGCACAGGTCGAACCGGAACCGAAGCCGGAATCGAAACCGGCACAGGAACCTCCTCGAACGCCGCCCGCAAACGCATGCCCATGGCCTTCAGGTCCATCGGCGCCGTCTTCACCGGAATGATGTCTGGCCGCGTCCGCGACAGATGCACCACCAGCGCAGCCTGGTGCTTGCACCGGTATCCGACCGGGCAGGAGCAGCGGCCCTGGAACCACCACTGCCCCTCCTCATCGCGGGCCAGGTCGATCCCGGTGTCATAGGGTTCGGCATCACTGCCCTGAACCTGGGCATCGATCATCCAGCCAGGATGGGCGTTCTCGTCCTCCGCGACCTCGACCTGCCGCACACGCCGCCGATCCACATAGGGGCCACCCCGCGACCACGTCGTGGCACTGAACTCCGACCTGAGGATCGGCAGGCTGGGGCTGGCAATGGGGTGCAGTTCGTCCATGTCGAAAGTCGCGGGAGGACTCAATCCATCAATAACGGTAAGTGTCGGGCTTGTACGGCCCTTGCTTGGACACGCCGATGTAGGCCGCCTGCTCGTCGGTCAGCTCGGTCAGCATCGCGCCCACCTTCTTCAGGTGCAGGCGGGCCACCTTTTCGTCGAGATGCTTGGGCAGCACGTAGACCTGACCGGACTGGTAGGCGTCCGGGCGCGTGAACAGCTCGATCTGCGCGATGGTCTGGTTGGCGAAGCTCGACGACATCACGAAGCTCGGGTGGCCCGTGCCGCAGCCGAGGTTCACGAGGCGGCCCTTGGCGAGCAGGATCAGGCGCTTGCCCGGCTTGCCGTCCACGTCGGGGAAGATGATGTGATCGACCTGCGGCTTGATCTCGTCCCACTCGTACTGTTCCAGCGACGCGACTTCGATTTCGTTGTCGAAGTGGCCGATGTTGCAGACGATCGCCTGGTCCTTCATCGCCAGCATGTGTTCGTGGCGGATCACGCCCTTGTTGCCGGTGGTCGTCACGAAGATGTCGGCCTTGTCGGCGGCGTACTCCATCGTCACGACCTTGTAGCCTTCCATCGCGGCCTGCAGCGCGTTGATCGGGTCGATTTCCGTCACCCAGACCTGCGCCGACAGGGCCCGCAGCGCCTGCGCCGAGCCCTTGCCCACGTCACCGTAGCCGGCGACACAGGCGACCTTGCCGGCGATCATCACGTCGGTGGCGCGCTTGATGCCGTCCACCAGCGACTCGCGGCAGCCGTAGAGGTTGTCGAACTTGCTCTTGGTGACGCTGTCGTTGACGTTGATGGCGCGGAACAGCAGCGTGCCGGCGGCCGACATTTCCTTCAGGCGATGCACGCCCGTGGTCGTCTCTTCGGTCACACCGATGATCTCGGCGGCCTTGCGGGTGTACCAGGTCGGATCGACGGCAATCTTGGCGCGGATCGAGGCGTAGAGGCAGGTTTCCTCTTCGCTCGTCGGGTGGTCGAGCAGCGACTGGTCCTTCTCGGCGCGCTGCCCGAGGTGCATCAGCAGCGTCGCGTCGCCGCCGTCGTCCAGGATCATGTTCGGGCCTTCGCCCGGCGTGCCGGCGGCGCCGAAGTCGAAGATCCGGTGGGTGTAGTCCCAGTAATCGGCCAGCGTCTCGCCTTTGTAGGCAAACACCGGCGTGCCCTTGACCGCCAGCGCGGCGGCGGCGTGGTCCTGCGTCGAGAAGATGTTGCACGAGGCCCAGCGCACGTCCGCGCCGAGCGCCTGCAGCGTCTCGACCAGCACGGCGGTCTGGATCGTCATGTGCAGCGAGCCGGTGACGCGGGCGCCTTTCAGCGGCTGCGCGGCGGCGAATTCTTCGCGGATGGCCATCAGGCCGGGCATCTCGGTTTCGGCGATGCGGATTTCCTTGCGGCCCCAGGCGGCCAGCGCCAGATCGGCGACGAGGAAATCGGGGGTGTGGACAGACTTGACGACAGCGTTCATGAGGAATGGGCTCCGGAGGATGAGCCGCTCACTGCATCGACGCGCGGGCCAGTCAGGGATCAAGAGAACGGCAACCGTGCCGGCTCACCCTGTGCCCTCGCCGCAGATGCGGGCGAGCGGGTGAGCGACGTTGCCTTGTTGAGAGGGGTTCGAGCCTGGGATCGGGTACAACCACCGATCTTGCAACGCTCCTCGAACACGAGGGGCGATTGTAGCCATCTCTGCCGCCGCCATGAACCCTGCATCTGCCCCTGACTCCCCGCCCACTCCCGTGACCTTGCGCGCCGCCATCAGTTTCTGGCTGTGGCTGGGCTGCCTCAGCTTCGGTGGGCCAGCCGGGCAGATCGCGCTGATGCACCAGGAGCTGGTCGAGCGCCGACGCTGGATCTCGGAGCGGCGTTTCCTGCACGCGCTCAACTACTGCATGGTCCTGCCCGGCCCCGAGGCGCAGCAGCTCGCCACCTACATCGGCTGGCTGATGCACCGCACCGCTGGCGGGCTGGTCGCGGGCGGGCTGTTCGTGCTGCCATCGCTGGTGCTGCTGACCGTGCTGTCGTGGGTCTACATCGCCTTCGGGGAGCAGCCGCTGGTGGCCGGGCTGTTCTACGGCATCAAGCCGGCCGTCACCGCCATCGTCGTGCAGGCCGCGCACCGCATCGGCTCGCGGGCGCTGAAGAACGCCACGCTGTGGGCGATCGCTGCGGCGGCATTCGTGGCGATCTTTGCGTTGAACGTGCCCTTCCCGGCCATCGTGCTGGCCGCAGCGGTGGTTGGCGCCATCGGCGGCCGGTTCGCGCCTGACACCTTCCGCACCGGCGGCGGCCATGGTGCGGCGAAGGTCTCCGCTGGCCGTGCGCTGATCGACGACGACACGCCCACGCCCGAACACGCGCGGTTCCGCTGGTCGAGGCTGGCCTGGGTGCTGGGGGTGGGACTGCTGCTGTGGGCGCTGCCGATGGCGTGGCTGACCACCACCCTCGGCTGGGAGCACACGCTCACGCGCATGGGCTGGTTCTTCACCAAGGCGGCGCTGCTGACCTTCGGCGGCGCCTACGCGGTGCTGCCCTACGTCTGGCAGGGCGCGGTCGAGACCTTCGCCTGGCTCACGCCGACGCAGATGATCGACGGCCTGGCGCTCGGCGAGACCACGCCCGGCCCGCTCATCATGGTGGTGGCCTTCGTCGGCTTCGTCGGTGGCTACGTGAAGGCGCTGTTCGGGCCGGAGCACCTGTTCCTGGCAGGCGCTGCGGCTGCAACGCTGGTGACGTGGTTCACCTTCTTGCCGTCCTTCGTCTTCATCCTGGTGGGCGGGCCACTGGTCGAGTCCACGCACCAGAATCTCAAGTTCACCGCGCCGCTGACGGCCATCACTGCGGCGGTGGTCGGCGTGGTGCTGAATCTGGCGCTGTTCTTCGGCTACCACGTGCTGTGGCCGAGCGGCTTCGGCGGGCGCTTCGATGCTGTGTCCGCCGTGATCGCGGTCGGTGCCGCGGTGGCGCTGTTGCGCTACAAACGGTCGGTGGTGCAGGTCATTGCCGCGTGTGCGGTGCTGGGCTTGACCGCGCGCAGCGTGCTGGGCTGATCGGTCGCCAGCCTCTCACGCCCGCTTGCCGCCACAATGGAGCCCTTTTCTGTCCCAACGACCACCGCCCCATGTCCACGTCTGACACCCCGATCGTCCCTGAAGAGGCTGTACAGCCCGTCGCCGAGTCCATCGCCGAGCCCGTCGCGGAGGCTGTGGCGGAGAAGGTTGCGGATGCTGCCGTGGTCAAGGCACCCGAGATGACCCCGTCGGAATGCGCCCGCCAGCTCAAGGACCGCTTCCCGGCCCTGTTCGCCGGCGCAGCCGCCAAGCCGCTGAAGCTGCGCATCCAAGCCGACATCAAGGAACGTGCGCCCGGCGTGTTCACCAAGGCGGTGATGTCGGCGTTCCTGCGCCGCCACACGGGCACGACCGCCTACCTGATCGCGCTGACCAAGGCCGAGCACCGCTTCGACCTCGACGGCCAGCCGGCTGGCGAGATCACCGACGAGCACCGCCAAGTCGCCCAGGAGGAACTGGACCGCCGCCGCGCCGTGCACCAGGAACGCCGCGACCAGGAAGCCCAGGCCGAACGCGCCAACCGCGACAAGGCCCGTGCCGAGGAACGCGCCGCCCAGACGCAGCAGCGCGAAGAGCAGGAGTTGCAGGAGCAGAAGCGCCGCAACCGCGCACAACTGCTGCGCGACTTCGAGAAGACCACGCTGACGCGGGGGAATTTCTGCGTGCTGAAGGGACTGCCGGAGGCGGATCTGGACCGGGTGCTGGAGATCGCGCGCAAGGAAATGGCGGAGTGGGTGGCGAGTCGGCCGGCGATGGCGGAGCGCCCAGATCCACGCCCAGAGGCACGTCCGCCGCGCCGTGAAGGTCGCGGCGACGGGCGCCGCGAGCGCACGCCGCGCTGAAGCGGCGGCGGTCTGTTTACAGACCGGCTGCAGCGCGCAGCATCTGCGCCTTGTCGGTGCGCTCCCAGGTGAACTCCGGCTCCTCGCGCCCGAAGTGCCCGTAAGCCGCGGTCTTCGCGTAGATCGGCCGCAGCAGATCAAGCATCTGGATGATCCCCTTCGGCCGCAGGTCGAAATACTCATGCACCAGTTGCGCGATCTTCTCGTCGGAGATCACGCC
>JBEEMX010000210.1:0-6023 GCA_041192465.1 Pseudomonadota bacterium
TTCCTTGCGGATGGCGCTGTACAGCAGCCAGTCCACCGACGGAACCAGCCCCGAAACGCCCGCCAGGCGCGCAAGTGCCAGCTCTGCCTGGCGATGGAGGGCGGCGAAGACCGCAGGCTCCAGGGCTGGAGCCCTCGGCGGCAAGGGGTGGGGCATTGAAAGCACACCTGGATTGTGGGAATCAAATTAAACCATTCTTTAATTTGGTTCGACGCAATTCAAGGTGGCTTTGATATGCCCCAACCTGACCGTCAACGCTTGCAGAACACGGCGACCACGCCGCCACGCCCCGAGTCGTCATTCTCGCCATCGGTGAGTTTCAGGCTGCGCGTGAACGTCACCATGTAGGCGCACTGCGGCCAGCCGCTGGTGTTCAGATGCACCTGGCCGTGGCCGCCACGCACCGAGCTGAACTGGTCCGGTGGCACAGGCGCTATCCCCAGGCCCGGCAGCGTCGGCGTTCCGCCCGGGATCGACGCCGACGTCGAGATCCCCAGCGCCCACGAACTCACCAGCTCGTGGTCCACCGTGTAGCGCAGGTCCACCATGTTGGTGATGCCCTCGCACGGGGTGGCGCCCGGCGCGGTGAACTGGTCGAGGTTGAACTCGGCGACCTCGATCCAGTTGTTGACGTGCAGCCGGTCGAGCTGGTTGCCGAGGGTCGCGCCTGGTCCGGAGACGGGCGCAGCCTCGAACAGGATCGAGATGTCCACACCGTTGCGCTGGCCGGCGACCGGGATCGGGTTGCCGGCCCCGGTGCCCGGCGCTGCACCGCCAGGCACCAGCGCGTTGGTGTCCACGCGCATCAGCGGTCCGGAGAAACCCTGGTTGGTGGCGTCCGGCGGCATCGTGACCCAGCCGTCGGCGTCCGGCTGCAGCATCAGCGGCGGCATGGCGCCCCACGATCCGGGCGGTGGTCCGGGGGGTGCCGCGGGGAAGGGCGCCGGCATCGGGCCGGTGTAGCCGCCGGTGGGCGTGATCCAGACATCCTGCGGGTGGGTCGCCGGATCGCCGGGCAGGCCGTAGTTCCACGTCACTGGCCGCGTGCCGACCTTCTGCGCGACGACCATCGAGCCGGTGATCGGCGACGGCGTGGCGAGGCTGCCGCTCGGGCGCCACAGGAAGCGGTAGCGCAGCGGCTGGCTGGTGGCCGGGTGGCGGGTCGGGCAGTCGCCGACGAGCCGCGGGCTCTGCCAGAAGCCGAAGCCGGGGCCGCCGTGCTGGTTGGGGAAGCCGGCGGGCTGGGCGGTGGTGGTCAGGCCGGTGGTGCTGTCGATGTCGCTGTAGATGTTGAAGTCACCGACGCGGGTGAACCAGGCGTGTTCGACGGGCGGCGCCTCCTTCACGCACAGCGCGACGCAGCAGCACGGGCCGACGTTCTCGCGCCCGGGTGCGCGGCCCTGGCTGGGGGCTTCGGTCAGCAACGGGGTGCCGGACGGGCCGTCGATGCGGAAGTAGACATCGGGGCCGCCGACCAGCTCGATGTTGAGCCAGGTGCCGCGGCGGAAATCGGCGCCGACATAGTCGATGCGGAACTTGCCGGCGGCGTCGGTCACGCCCGAGCCGATCGGGTCGTCGGCGAGCCAGTCGCGGTCGAAGGCGTACACGGTCAGCCCTTCGGCGGCCAGACCGGTGCTGCAGACGGTGACCCGGCCGCAGAGTACCCAGGCGTCGAACAGGGCGCGGATGAAGCACCAGAAGCGCCGGGCCAGGCAGTGGTCCCAGGCGGCGATCTGGTCGTTCTCGCGCTGGCGCCACTGGGGTTGCACCGTGGTGATGCTGAACTGCACGGGGCCTTTGGGCGGGGGTTCTGGGCGGCGGTGCGGCACGGTGCCGCAGTAGACATCGATCTCGAACGCTTCGCCCGCGTACTTCTGGTCCTCGCCCAGCCTGGCCGTGAAGTGGCCGGACTCGTCGGTCATGCACTCGGCGAGGAGGGCGCCGGCCTTGGCCCGGATCTGCTCGTCGGTGAGCACGGCGAAGGTGTCCTTGGTTTCGGCGACGGCCAGCCGGGTGGCGTCCTGGTCGCTGCGCAGGCGGTAGAGCCGGACCTGGACGTTCGCCAGTGGCTCGAAGCAGTCGTCGCAAAGGGCGCCACACAGGCGACCGCGGAAGAGGTAGGCCATGGTTCTGCTCCTGAGAGTCTGATCGGGGGATCGAGACTGCTTGTAGCCCTCGGGGGGGAGGGCTGCATCCTCAAGGCTGTGGACGGCGGGCGGTCAGGGGGCGCCGGTTGTCTCTTTGGCGGTCATAAGTCACGAATTGACGGACTGATCTTCCTCTGCATCCAGATCTTCGTCGGCGTCGCTGTCCTCGTCCATTTTCTTGAGCGCCGGCTTGCCCATCACCGACTCGATCAGCGCCAGCAAGGCTGCCTTGCGTGCCTGCAGGTTCTTCAAGTAGATCGATGGGGCCGTGCCGCCGATCATGCGGTTGGCCTTGTAGGAGATCGGTGTCTTGTTGACGATGGAGTTGTAGACCTTGCGCTCGATGCCCTGCTTCTCGCACCACGCCTGCGGAAAGATGTGGTGGATGTCGAGGTCGATTTTTTCCTGGTGCAACTCCCGGATCTGGGCTTTCCAGAAGAAGTCAGCCGCGCCCTCGCGCAGTACCAGCATGTTGATGCCCTTGTAGGCCGCACTCAGCCGTGAGGTCAGTCGGGCAGCAGGTCGTCCACGTCGTTGGCGATACGGGTTTCGACGGCGCCGCCGTACAGCTCCCCCAACACGCCGCACCAGTACCAACGCGAGAGCTTGGCGTAGATCACCGGCTCCAACCAGCGGTCCTTGAGCACGGTCATCACGGCCGCCAGCGGGGCCAGTTGGGTGCGGTAGGGCAGTTCGCGTGGACCGAGCACATGCTCCTTGCGCAAGAACTTGGCCGCCTGCATGAAGCCCTGTTCCACCGGGTTGCACCACCGCTTGTAGTCGCCCAGCTCTAGGGCGAGGATCGACACGCGCTTGGCGCTGACAGGGGTGACCTGCTTGCCAGATTTGCCGGATTTCAGGTCGGCGGTGCGTTTTCCGAGCGTGTCCAGCATGGTGGCGGCCTGCAGGAAGTCGGTGGTTTCCACCTGCTTCAGCACAGGTTTTTTGCGCATGCGCTCCTGTCTGGATGACACGTTGCGCTCTTTGCTGCCATACCAGCCGTCGCGCAGGTTGTGGCCGTCTGCGGCGTAGGTAGCTGTCATCAGCTCGAAAACGTTCAGTGGCACGCCACCGGTGTTGACCTTCTCGAACACCAGACAGACCGCCTCTTTCGAGGTTGAACGGTGCAACTGGATCACCGGCAACTGGTAGTTGCGGAACACGCCCAGGATCTCCCTGCGAAAGCGCATGTACTGGCCGAAGTTCTCTGGCGCGTGCTCCTGCAGGGCTTCTTCCCAGGCGTCGGAGGTCAGGGTCTGGTCGCAGGGGAAGTAGAGCTGTTGGCATTCCAGCTCTACGGGACTGTCGAGAGTCTCTTGCCTGTGCCCGTGATCACACGTCGCCTTGATGGGCTGCAGGCAAAGAAAAAGCCCTGGAGTGTGGAATATCCGGGGCTTTTTGGGACCAGAGCCAGCGTTTGGAACCGGCTGGCGACACCTCCAGGTACAAGCCAGAAGCGTCGGTCAATCGACGGCGCTTCAGGTCGGGCGGGCCGGTGGCATTGCGGCAGTCGGTATCGGTCAGCATGGGGCGCTGTCGTGTTCCGCGAGGAGAGCCGGGGAACAAATGTCCCGAGCGTGCGCGGGTTGCCTTGTGCCCCGGTGTAGGCGCCGAATGTTCGATGTGCCCCGGGTTGTGCAACAAAGCCCCTTGAACGGGATCATTCGATCAACGTCGCCACACGCGCCAGCACCTCCGCCAGCACATCAGCCGGGGCGGTTTCGATGAACTGCCCGCGGCGCTCTTTCCAATCGACGGTGCGAACTTGGTTGCACAGGACAACACCATCCGTCAGCAGTCCGGTCCCGGTCAGCGAGACCGTCCACGCCTGACCTCTGGCGAAGTTCCCGCCACGGGTCACCGGACAAGTCAGCGCCATCCCGAAGCGGTTGAACTCGACGGGCGACAACACCAGCGCGGGGCGGGTACCTTGCTGCTCGTGTCCCGCGCTCGGGTCGAAATCCAGCCGGATCAAGTCCCCGCGCTTCGGAACATAGGGCGCTGTCTTGCGCGTCACCATGCCTCACGCCCCACGGGCGGGGCTGCTTCCATGTCGGCATCGGTGGGCATGTCTCCGGGCTGCATGTCCTTGAGAAGGTCAGCCAGTCGGTAACGCGGCCGGGCTGGCGTCAGCACCAAGGCGCCTCCGCTCATCTCGACGTTGACCACGGTGCCGGCATCAATTCCCAGCGAGCGCACGAGTTGGCGCGGCAGCGTGACGACAACCGATCCGCCGATACTTCTGAGGGTTGACGTATGCATGGTGCATGTCCTCTTGTGATTCGTCGTGATTCAACGTGGACCATCATTGTTTCACAAAAGTTATACATGCAGCGGGTCATGCAGCACGGATCGGGATCACTTGCGCACCGACTCGCAGCTTGTCCAGGTAGTCCGCCCACGTCTGCATCATCTTGCGGCGCTGGTCCATGAACTCGGCGCGGTCGTAGGCCATGCCCAGCGGCCCCGACTTGCCGTGCGCCAACTGCGCCTCGATCACGTCGGGGCTGATTCCCGGCAGGCGCTCAACGATCAGGGTGCGCACCATCGCCCGGAAGCCGTGGGGCGTCATCTCTTCGTTCGTGTACCCCATGCGCCGAAGTGCCGACCGTGACCCGTGAGGGGTCGCAGTTCCTCCAGAACGGCCAGCGTCTGCGCAGCCAGGGGCACCAGGTGCGGGCGGCCGTTGGTCTTGCCGTGAACCGTGCGCTTCATCTTCCCGGCTGGAATCGTCCACATGGCAGCGTCGGCGTCGATCTCGCCCCATTCCATCATCCGCACGTTCCCCGGGCGCTGGAACACCAGCGCCGACAGCGCCAGCGCGGCCCGCGTCACCGGCTGGCCTGCATAGGTGTCGATGGCGCGCATCAGCTCGCCGACCTTCAGCGGTTCGAGGACAGCGGCCATGTGCCTGACCGTGGCCGGGCGCAGTTCGCTGGCCATCCTTTCGGCGGGGTTGCGCTCGCACCGACCCGTGACCATGCCGCGCCGGAACACCTGCCCCATCGCCTCCGACAGCTTGCGGGCTGTCTCGCCAGCGCCACGCGCTTCGACCCGGTTCAGCACGTCCAGCAGGATCGGTGCCGTGATGCTGGCCAGTGGAAGCGAGCCGATCCGGGGAAACACGTCCTTCTCCATGCCGCGCATCCACTTGGCGGCGTGCGTCTCGCTCCACCCGGACGCCTTGCCCTCGTGGAACTCGCGTGCCACTGCCTCGAAGGTGGTCGCCGAACTGGCGGCGCTGATGATCTTGTCCGCCTTGCGCTTCTGCACGGGGTTGATGCCGTCCTGTCGGGTCTTGCGCGCATCGTCCCGGGCGAGCCGTGCAGCCTTCAGGGAAACGTCAGGGTAGCCCCCCAGCGCCAGGCGGGATTCCTTGCCGTCTGGGTAGAACTTCCAGAACCAGCGTTTGGATCCAGCGGGCGAGACTTCCAGGTACAGCCCCCCGCCATCGGTCAGGCGGCGGCGCTTCAGGCCCGGCGGGCAGGTGGCGTTTCTGCAATCGGCATCGGTCAGCATGGGGCGCGCTCTCGTGTTCCCCGGGGAGAACCGGGGAACAGCTACCCCGGGCGTGCGCGGGATCCCATGTGCCCCGGTAGAGGCACCGGGGAACGAATGCCCCGTTTTGCCCCGGTGTCCCGGTTTGTGCCCCGGATTGTTCCCCGGTTCTCCGTGCGCTGCAATGATCCAACGTGAGCCGACATGAAAAAAAGCCCCCTAGAGGAATGATCCTAACTAGGGGGCTTGATCGGTTGTGAACCATCGTGATTCACTGGTTTGGTGGAGCCGGGGGGAATTGAACCCCCGTCCGCAAGCCATCCTTGGGCAGTTCTACGTGTGTAGTTCTCTGATTTGAGTCTCATGTCGCTGACGGGC
>JBEEMX010000211.1:0-6007 GCA_041192465.1 Pseudomonadota bacterium
CCCGCAAGACGATCGCGGGTGGTTTTCTGGTGCTGGAGGCCGTGGGTGGCGGGCGCGACATCCTGAAGCAGCAGGGCGCGCACCGGTTCGTGGAAGCCAAACCGGCGTCCTACGACACCGTGCGTGCAGCGGCGGTCGAGGCCGGCCTCAACCAGTGAGGGGGATGGGGTCGTGCAGGGCAACCAGAGAACCCGATGGATCTCCGGCGACACCGGACAGCCCGTTGCCTTCGCAGACCACGGCCGGATTGATCTCGAAGAAGCGTGCGGTCCGGGCATCCGGTTCGGGCACGAAATACAAGACGGACTGGCGTGCTTCGTGGTCCGGCAGGGCGCGGGCGCCCCAGTCCGCCTTGTGGCAGAACACGCCGTCGTTGAGGAAGGGCGCGCTCTTCATGGTGTCGAGCGAGCGGTAGCCGCTGTGGATGGCGTGGCGGAGCTGGAAGTAGTAGAGCGCGGTCTGCGCGCCGCCCTTGATGTGGGTGTCGTCGCCGTCCAGCACGCCCGAGCGGCGGAACAGGATCGAATCGCCCTGGATGAGCGACAGCGCCCCGGCGACAGGCTCGCCCTCGCGGAGCACGAACAGCACGAACCCCTTGTGGAAGAACTCCCGCATCGACGCATGCGTATCCATCTCGGACAGTTCGCCATAGCGCCGCCGGATGTGCGGTACGTGCATGCGGTGGTAGAAGAAATCGAAGTCTTCGTCCGCATGCGAGATGCGGTAGGTCAGCCCGTAACGCGCACCGAAGTTGTTGGTCATCTGGCGCCGCTTCTTGGAAAACCGCGCCCGTACCTCCTCCCACGTCCCCGAGGTGTCGATGACCTGGCGCACTTCCTCCTGGCCCCGGTACGCGCACAGCGGACTGAGCACCGCGTCGTACACGTTCGGCACCACGGCCACGCAGAGATCGAAATTGCCGTGGCGCGAACGGACCATCGACCCCAGTGACGGAATGCCGATGCGCCGGCGCTGCAGGATGTCCGGAGGCTGCGCGTACATCCGTGCCATCAGGGCCGCGTTGAACAGGCAGTTGTGGACGAACAGGGTCCGGAACGGTTGGTCGGTGCCCTTCAGGTAGCCTTCGACCAGCACCGTGTTGGTGACGAGCTTGGAGGTCAGTGGATAGATCGCCCGCTTGATCGATCGAAGTGCAGCGCGGGTTTCTTCGACGAGCATGGCGGGTCTCCTTGTTCCTGTTGTCGAGATGGGTCAGGTGGTGACATGCAGCCAACGCTTGGCGCCGTCCTTGACCTGACGCGGGATCAGGCGGTAGAGCGGTGTGCTGCCGAGTGCCCGCAGGACGCGGCGCTTCAGGCTGGTGGTTTCCGGCGGGTTGACGGGAACGCCCAGCACCTCGGGCCAGAGCTGTTCGATCAGGCCACGGAAGAACGGGTACGCCGGCCCCTGGCGCTGTGCTTCGTCGATCGCCAGCACCGTCAGCAGCAGGGTGCGGCAGTTCAGCGGCGCAAAGGACTCCTGGGCGATGTCGTATTCGGCGCGGATCTGGGCTTGCCAGCGCCCGGCCATCTGCTCCCAGCAGAAGAGATCCAGCAGCGGGATGGCGCTGTTCGCCGGTACGCCGGCACGCCACTCGGCCAGCGCCTCCAGCACCAGCGGATGCGGCTCCAGCCGGCAGACCTCGGCCAGTTGCTGCGGGGTGATCGTGTGGTCCGGCACACCGGGGAGGCGGTAGTGGCACTTGACGATCTCGGCCACGTCGCCGGTGAGGCAGAGGCGGTCCTGCGGGTACTGGGCGTGCATCGCCTGTGCATCGGCGCAGTAGGCGGTGCTGCCCGAGGGCGTGCTCTGTCGGAAGAGGGCCTTGAACTCTGGATCGATCTTGTCCGGGTAGCGAATCAGGTGGTGCTGGAGGCCGAGCTGTTTCAGCAGCCGGGCCGGCACGGCGACATCGCGCGAGGCGAGCGAGAGATGCGGGTAGGTCAGCGTGAAGCCGTAGAGCTGGTCGCGCACGGGTCGGCTGAGGGCCAGCATGAGCCGGCTGTCCCAGCCTGCCGTCATCGATACGGCCAGCGGTGCGCGGTTGCGTGCCGCATCGAAGAGTCCGCGCAAGGTGGCGAGGCTGCACGCCGTAGCTTCAGCGATCGGCAGTGGCAGTGGCCGTGGCGTATCGGCAACCGGCCAGTGGCGCATGGCGCAGCCGGTCTGCAGATCGAGCGTGTGGTTGGGCAGCAGGGCGCGTGCTTCACGGTAGAGCGTGCGGTCACCGGGCAGCCAATAGACCTCGAAATCACTCTCGCCGCGGGATCGGATGTAGTCGAGCGCGGCTGGGTCGGGCCGCAGGGCCAGCACATGGGCGAGCAGGCCAGCATGCGAGGCACAGACGGTGCCGTGGTCGGCGGTCTGCGCGTAGGTGACCTGACGCTGACCGGTGGCATCGTGGCACACCACCGTGCGGGCGCCGTCCTGCAGCACCATGGCCCAGCGGCCACCGAGCGGGCTGGTCGCTGCGACGAGGGCTTCGAGGGTGTCGTGCCTTGCCAGCAGGTTGCGCAGAATGTCCTTGTCACTGGCTTGTGGCCGGGTGGGATCGAGGAGAAAACCGATCAGGGTGCAGGTGCGCGCGCGCGCGCGCTCGCCGTCGCGTACCTGGGTCACTGCCAGATCCGGGTGGGCCACGATGCAGCGGTCGGCATCCAGGCGCTGCTGCGACCAGCCCGAAGGACTGAACTGCCCGCGGCGCCCGAGAAAGAACTGGCGCCGAAAGCGCAGCAGGTCACGTTCGGTATCGCACTGTGGCGTGTCACCCGTGTCGAGCGTGTCGAGGAAGTTCACGCGGCGCTCCTTGTGGCACGTTGACCCAGAGTGACGGACTTGTAGTCGATCCAGTGCTGGTCACAGCGCACGAGCAGTGCGACCTGCTGCGCGGTGAATCGGTGTTCGGCGTGGGCGCCTGCCAGTGCGTCGCGCTCGGCGCGGAAGGCCGTTGCGGGCAGGCTGTGGGCGAGGGTGACGTGGCAGCGGAAGGTGTCGCCTTCGAGCGGGCGGGGCTTGGCGCCGAAGCGTTGGTCCAGATCGGCCACGACCGTCCGGCGCAGCCGGTCGAGCGCCGCATCGGGCACGACATTCCAGAAGGTGATGCCTTCGTCGAAGTGGCCGAAATCCTTCAGCGTGACGGGCAGCGGCTCGAAGCGTGCGGCCAGTTCGTCCAGGTAGTCCGCGATGGCCTGCGGGTCTCGGCACTTGAACCCCAGCTTCAGCGTGATGTGCGGCACCGCCGCAAGACCCGGATTGACACCATGCCGCTGCAGCACGGCGAGCTGGCGCTGGCGGGCACGGTGGTGGGCGGTTTCGTCCAGCAGCAGCACGATCGCGACCTCCAGCGTGCGGTAGTTGTGCTGGCGGCCGATGCCCAGCAGGGCGCGCATCGCGTGAACCCCGCGGTAAGTCAGGCTGCTGGCCAGCATGGTGTGCTTGTGCTGTTCATTTTTATTGTTTTTAGTGAAAATGTTTGAAAATGAAGTCTTTGTGACGAGAGTTTGACGGTCAAAAGTTTTCTCTTATTAAGGGATTCCATTCGCGTGAATTGAAGATGAACGGACTGGTCCAGCGTCCGCTACGGCTGTCCGTGACAGGAGCCTGTGGCACGGCACGGCACAATTCGCCTTTTCGTGGTGTATTGCAAAGGGTTGAAGATGATGACGAACTGCGCTCGGGCTGTGTGGTGGACGTGCCGTGTCGGTCTGGTGGCCGTCCTGGCGGGTGCGGCGCTGACGGCGCAAGCCCAGGCCGTGTTGCGGGTGACCGCGATCCCCGATGAGTCTCCGACCGAACTGGCGCGCAAGTTCGAGCCGCTGGGCAAGTACCTGGAGGCGAAGCTCGGCATGAAGGTCGAGTGGACGCCGGTGACCGACTATGCCGCGGCGGTCGAGACGCTGGTGAACAAGAAGGTGGACCTGGCCTGGTTCGGCGGCTTCACCTTCGTGCAGGCGAACGTGCGCTCGGGTGGCCAGGTCATCCCGCTGGTGCAGCGCGCCGAGGACGAGAAGTTCCGCTCGGTCTTCATCACCGACGCAGCCTCGGGCATCACGAAGCTGGAAGACCTCAAGGGGAAGACGCTGAGCTTTGGTTCAGCCTCCAGCACCTCGGGTCATCTGATGCCGCGCAGTTACCTGCTGGCCGCGAAGATCAATCCCGACATGGACCTCAAGCGCGTGAGCTTCTCCGGCGCGCACGACGCGACCATCGCCGCCGTCGCCAGCGGCAAGGTCGATGCCGGCGCGCTGAACATCTCCGTCTGGGAGAAGTTCGTCGCCGAGAAGAAGGTCGATCCGGCGGTGGTTAAGGTGTTCTACACGACGCCGGGCTACTACGACTACAACTGGAGCGTCCACGCCGACATGCCCGCCGCGCTGCGCGAGAAGATCGCTGCCGCCTTCCTGGCGCTGGAGTCGGCCCCGGGCGGCAAGGAGATCCTGGCGCTGCAGCGCGCCAGCCGCTTCATCCCGACCAAGGCCGAACACTACAACGGCATCAAGGGTGCTGCCGAGCAGGCCGGGCTGCTGAAGTGAGCCTGCCGGCGCCGGTGGTCGAGGTGAGCGGACTGCAGGTCGCGCCGACGCCGGGGGCTGTGCCGGTGCTGCGGGGCATCGATCTGCGACTGGGTGCGGGCGAGCAGGTCGCGGTGATCGGCGCGTCCGGTGCTGGCAAGACGACGCTGTTGCTGGCGCTGGCCGGGATGCTGCGCCCATCGGCTGGGCGGCTGGCGCTGTTCGGCCAGGATCCATGGACGCTGGGCACCGCGGCGCGGCAATCGCTGCGGACGCGGGCGCTGCTCGCGCCGCAGGTGCCGCCACTGCCGCCCCGCCAGCGGGTGGTGACGGCGGTGCTGGCGGCGCGGTTGCCGCAGATGTCGCTGTGGACCAGCCTGCGCACGCTTTGGACGCCGCGTGTTGCTGACGCCGAGCGCGTGCAGCAGGCGCTGGCGGCGCTGGATCTGCCGGACAAGCTCTGGCTGCGCGTGGACCGGCTCTCGGGCGGCGAGCGGCAGCGGGTCGGGCTGGCGCGGCTGCTGGTGGCGGACGCGGACCTGTGGCTGGTGGACGAACCGCTGTCGGCGCTCGATCCGGCGCGGGCCGAGCTGGTGATGCGCCGGCTGACCGAAACCGCCCGGGCCGAGGGCCGCACGCTGGTGTGTTCGCTGCACCAGGTCGAGGTGGCGCGGCGCTGCTTTGCGCGCACGGTGGCGCTGCGCGAGGGGCGGGTGGTCTACGACGGACCGTCGTCCGGGCTGGACGATGCGCGGCTGCAGGTGTTGTATGGCGGGGCCGTGTTCACTCCGTCTGATGAACCGCCCGCCGAGCTGCCGCCCTCCGCCGCACTGCTGCCGCAGGCGATGTGCCGATGAACGCGGCGACGGTGGTGGTGGACGTGCGCGATCCGGCGCTGCAGCGGCGCTGGCTGGGGCTGCTGGCGGCGGCGGTCGTGCTGTGGCCGCTGCTGGTGCTGGCCGAGTTCCAGCCGTGGACGCTGTTCGACGCCCGCAGCCTGCGCGTGACCGGGCGCTTTCTTGCGCAGTTCGTGCCACCGCGGCACGACGCGGAGTTCCTCGCGCTGCTGGCCCGCGAAACCTGGCGCACGGTGGCGATCGCGACGGCGGGGATGACGCTGGCCGGCTTGATCGCGCTGCCGCTGGCGCTGGCGCTGACCGAGCGGCTGTCGGTCAGTGCGGTCGGCGGGCGCATGGGGCGCGGGCCGGCGCTGTTGCGGCAGGGCGTGCGGGTCTTCACCATCGTGCTGCGCTCGGTGCCGGAGCTGGTCTGGGCGCTGGTGTTCGTGCGGGTCGTGGGGCTGGGGCCGACCGCGGGCGTGCTCGCCATCGCCGTCACCTACGGCGGCATGCTGGCCAAGGTCTGGGCCGAGATCCTGGAAAGCGCGGACGCTGCCCCCGCGCAGGCGCTGCTGGGCCATGGCGCCGGGCGGCTGCAGACGTGGCTGTATGCGGCGCTGCCGGCCTCCGCGCACGAGCTGGCGAGCTACACCGTCT